>DOXU01000024.1 GCA_003518885.1 Oscillospiraceae bacterium | reverse complement strand
ATACCACATGCAAATGAAATGATAGTGGAGGGAACATCCAAGCTTTCAAATGATCCAGACATAGAATCTTTTCCACCAATGGCTGCTATCCCTAACCCAAGTTGTGCTTCTAAAGCGCCAAGTAAAGCCGAAAGTGGTTTACCCCAACGGAGTGGTTCCTGCCTCAATTTTTCAAAAAATTCTTGAAATGAAAGCCATGTATTCTTCAAGCTGCCACCGCTTGCGATAATTCGTGCAACAGATTCTACCACAGCAATGGTACCGGCGTGGTAAGGACTAATATCCGCAATATGAGGATTGCAACCAAAGGCCATAAGAGAGCATGTGGAAGTTTCCCCATTCAACACAAGCAATTTTGCAGCCATTGCCTGTGTTGGTGTAAGCTGGTTCATTCCTCCGTAAGGAAGAAGAACTGTGGCCGAACCAATAGTGGAATCAAATCGGTCTCCTAGCCCTTTCTGGGAACAAATATTCAAATCTTCTAAAAGAGATTTCCAACGTTGGCGGAGATCAGATTCGGATACTGATGTATACAATTTTGAGATATCAACATCATCGATTCTGGCACTAGCATGTTTGGGTGCACCATTAGAGTCCAAAAATTTACGGGAAATATTTACAATACAAGAACCTTCCCAATACATACGTAAGCGAGGTGAGGAAGAAACTTCTGCAACTGCGGTAGCTTCAACATTTTCATTTTGCGCTTTTTCAATAAAACGTTCTACATCTTTAGTAGCAACTACCACAGCCATTCGTTCTTGAGATTCTGAAATGGCTAGTTCCGTACCGTCTAATCCTGCATATTTACGTGGAACAGCATTAAGATCGATTTTAAGCCCATCAGCTAATTCCCCAATAGCGACTGATATACCGCCTGCACCAAAATCATTGCAGCGTTTAATCATATGAGTAACCTCAGGATCACGAAAAAGTCGCTGTATTTTTCGTTCTTCTGGGGGATTACCTTTTTGCACCTCGGCGCCACAAGTGGAAAGAGAAGATGTTGTATGTGACTTGGATGATCCAGTGGCTCCGCCCATACCGTCTCGTCCAGTACGGCCACCCAGCAAAATGACAATATCTCCCGGGGCCGGACGCTCACGAACAACATTGGCGGCAGGTGTAGCACCCACAACTGCCCCTGTTTCCAGACGTTTCGCCGCATAACCAGAATGGTAAAGCTCAGTCACTTGTCCGGTTGCAAGACCAATTTGATTGCCATAGGAGCTATATCCTGAGGCCGCACCAACAGTGATTTTGCGCTGAGGTAACTTACCTTTTAGCGTCTTATCGACAGATACTCTAGGATCTGCAGCTCCTGTAACACGCATTGCTTGATAAACATAAGAGCGTCCAGAAAGTGGATCACGAATGGCTCCACCAAGGCAAGTAGCCGCGCCACCGAATGGCTCAATCTCTGTCGGATGGTTATGTGTCTCGTTTTTAAACATTAACAGCCAATCTTCTTCTTTTCCATCAATATCCGCGCGAATTTTGACAGAGCAAGCGTTAATTTCTTCAGATTCATCTAGTTCAGAAAGATCACCGTCGGCCTTTAATTTTTTTGCACCCATGGTGGCAATGTCCATTAATGTAATAGGTTTATTTTGTTTTTTGTACAATTTTGCACGGCAATCCCGATATCTTTTCCAGGTTTTTTGAATATAATCCGGAATAATTTCTACATTATCGAGCTCGGTTTGAAAGGTTGTATGTCTACAGTGATCACTCCAATAGGTATCAATCACACGTAATTCTGTCATGGTTGGCTCTCTTTTTTCTTCATCACGAAAATACTGCTGACAGAAGGCAATATCGTCCACATCCATAGCCAGCCCAAATTGCTTAGCAAATTCAGTTTGTTGTTCACGAGTAAGTACACCAAAGTTTTTTAGAATTTTTACTTTTCCGGGATTTGGATATTTTTCCTCTAAGGTTTCGGGTATCTCAAAAGAGGCCTCTCTTGACTCTACAGGATTGATAAGATAAGCTTTTACCTTTTTAAAATCCTGATCAGAAATTTTGCCACTTAAAATAAAAATTTTAGCCGTACGTACAGTTGGTTTTTCAGTTTGAGTAAGAAGTGCAATACATTGTGCACAAGAGTCTGCGCGTTGATCAAATTGACCAGGCAAGTACTCCATTGCAAAGGCATATTCATCGTCTTCTAAAGGATCCATTTTGCTGTATAGCATGTCCACTTGCGGTTCCGAAAAAATGGTGGTCTTTGCTTTTTCAAATGTTTTCTCTGTGATACCTTCCACATCATAACGATTTAAAATACGTAAGCGACTCAATCCGTCAATTTGAAAGGCAGTACGAAGGTCAGTAAGAATATTGGCGGCTTCCACAGAAAATTCTTGACGCTTTTCGACAAAGATCCTATATACGTTCATTATTACAACTCCAGTCCATCAAGCATCTCACCTGGGAGATGATGCGGCATGATTATATATTACAAAGAATGCTCCAAATGCCCCAAACAAGCAGCTTTATCCACCTCCGTAATCCACACATTTTTTATTTGTCCATGCAGATTTTGATTGGATATAACACGCACAGGAAAATACTGAGGAGAAAATCCTTCCCATTCTCCCGTATCCGCCTGACGTTCAAATAAAACAGGTATGCATTTTTTAAGAAAACGCTTTCTAAAATCTTGTTGAGTTTGCGTGCAAGCAGCAATCATCTGATGCGCTCTTTTTTCTTTTTCAGCATTTGAAAGCTGTTGGCTCATGGATGCAGCGCGCGTGTTTTCTCGTCTAGAATACGGAAAAACATGTGCTTGAGAAAAGGCCATGTTTCTCACAAAGGTTAGAGATTCATCAAATTCTTTTTCAGTTTCTCCCGAGAAACCTGTAATAACGTCAATTGGAATTCCACAATTATTTGAAAATACCTTACGAATTTTTTTAACCGCTTGTTCAACATCTTCAGCTGTATAATGTCTATTCATTCTTTTAAGTGTGGCAGTGCATCCG
>DOXU01000030.1 GCA_003518885.1 Oscillospiraceae bacterium | reverse complement strand
TCTCTATTCCAAAGCCTCAAGGTGCAAGAGAGCGCCTTGCCAAATCCAATTCATCTAAAAAATAAAAACGTCAGGAGCACCGATAAAAATCGGTGCTCCTGACGTTTTACTCTAAAATAGCATTTTGCTTTATTTCTTCAATGCTTCTTTTGTCACCTTCACGATGTTAGAAGCACACAAACCAAATTCCTCTAAAAGATCAAGCGCTGGACCGGAATGTCCGAACGTATCCTGCACACCCATGCGAATGACTGGAACAGGACACTTCTCACAGACCGCCCCGCAGACTGCTTCGCCCAATCCGCCAATCACATTGTGCTCTTCTATTGTGATCAGCTTTCCGGTTTCTTTGGCAGCTTTCCAGATCAGTTCCTTATCCAGTGGCTTAATTGTATGGATATTCAGCACACGAGCGCTGATTCCTTCTTTTTTCAACTGATCAGCTGCTTTGATTGCCTCCGAGACCATCAGTCCGGTTGCAACGATCGTAATATCGTTGCCCTCTCGTTCCGTGATGCCCTTTCCAATTTCAAAATGGTAATCATCATTATTATGGAATGATTCCACTGCCAAACGTCCCAGACGAATATAACAGGGCCCTACATACTCAGCAGCCGCTTTGACTGCAGCTTTCATTTCATAATGATCAGAAGGATTTAAAACGACCATTCCCGGAATCGTACGCATTAAAGCAATATCTTCGCAGCACTGATGCGTTGCGCCGTCTTCACCGACAGAAATACCAGCATGAGAACCAACCACTTTTACATTCAAATGCGGATATCCAACAGAGTTGCGAACCTGCTCAAACGCACGTCCTGCAGAAAACATCGCGAAGCTTGCAGCAAATGGGATTTTTCCGGTTGTCGCAAGACCTGCAGCAATTCCAATCATATTGCATTCAGCAATTCCTACATCAATAAAACGATCAGCATAGGCTTTTTTGAAAATTTCAGTTTTTGTCGCGGCTGCAAGATCTGCATCCAATACGACAATATTCGGGTTTTCGGCAGCTAATTCCGTGACTGCTAATCCAAAGCTTTCACGTGTTGCTTTTTTTACCATCTCAGCCATTATTCTGCCTCCAATCCGGTCAGGGTTTCTTTTAATTCCTTCATCGCCGTTTGATACTGTTCTTCATTCGGCGCTTTTCCGTGCCAGCCTACCTGGTTTTCCATAAAGGAAACGCCCTTTCCTTTTACTGTTTTGAGAATTATGCAGGATGGCTTTCCTTTAACCTCTTTTGCGTGATTAAAAGCGCGCTCCAAAGCATCAAAATCATGGCCGTCAATTACCTGAACATCAAATCCGAATGCTTCAAATTTTTTATCGATAGGAGCCGGACCGCCCACTTCACTGATCGATCCGTCAATCTGAAGACCATTGTTATCGACAATTACACAAAGATTATCAAGCGCATGATGACCGGCAAACATTGCGGCCTCCCAAACCTGACCCTCTTCAATTTCTCCGTCTCCTAAAAGCGTATAGACACGGTAGTCTTTTTTGTCCATTTTTCCTGCAAGTGCCATACCGACTGCAGCAGAAACGCCTTGTCCTAAAGAACCGGAACTCATATCAATCCCGGGAGTATCCAGCATATTGGGATGTCCCTGTAACATGGCGCCAATATGACGCAGACTTTTAAGCTCTTCCCATGAGAAATATCCTTTGAGTGCCAGAGCTGCATAGAGTCCCGGGCAAGTATGTCCCTTGGAAAGTACGAACCGATCCCGATTGGGGTCTTTCTCATTTTTCGGGTCTACACGCATCTCTTTAAAGTATAGATTGGTAAATACATCGGCCGCCGAAAGCGATCCGCCCGGATGACCGGACTTTGCATGAAAAGTCCCTTCAACTACACCCATCCGTACTTTGCACGCTGTAATCTGCAGTGCTTTTTTTTCCGACTGATTCATTCTGATCCTCCTGTTTGGTCTTTCAAAAATCAATGTTTGTTTATTATAACATGATTCGACTTTTTCTACAAGCAAAGACAACTTTTCCTTAGGCAGTTTTCCCTAAATAAAAGTTTTTAAAAGTCCCAAATATTTTATTCGCACTCTTCATCCTGATCATTCGTCAAATGCAGGCGATCAAAAATATAGAATAGAATTCCCATTGCCATTCCTACGATACATGCAAGTACCATTCCTTTTAGCTGAACATCTCCGATATTCAGGGAAATGCCGGAGAGTCCGGTTACAAAGACGATTGCCGTTAACGCTTGATTTCTTGCTTTACCAAAGTCAACTTTTTTGTCAACCAAAATCCGCAGTCCGGAAGCACCAATCATTCCATAAAGTAAGAATGAAATTCCGCCGATAACAGGACCCGGGATTGTCGAAATGAAAGCAGAAAATTTGCCGATAAAGGAGCAGAGAATGGAAAGCGCAGCCGCGCCGCCAATTACCCAAACACTATATACCTTTGTAATTGCCATTACGCCAATATTTTCGCCATATGTAGTCGTCGGAACAGAACCGATCAAACCAGATATAGCCGTGGAAAAATTATCGCCGAGAAGGGAACGATGTAAGCCGGGATCTTTTAGAAGATTTCTTCCAACGATCTCGCTGGTAACGATCTGATGCCCAATATGCTCGTTCGTGATCACAAGCAGTACCGGAATCATCGTAAGAATCGCCGGGATATCGAATTTAGCAAGCTGAAAATGCGGCAGTGAAAATACGCTTGCCTCTGGCATCGCCGTAAAATCTACCAATCCAAAGCAACAAGCTGCCACATATCCGCAGGCAATTGCAATTAAAATGGGGATGACACTTAAAAACTTGCGGAACAGAAC
>DOXU01000106.1 GCA_003518885.1 Oscillospiraceae bacterium | reverse complement strand
CAAGGGAGGGATTATGCTGATCTACAAATGCCGATCCAGGTAAAGGCACCCATACACAGTGCACAACGCTGACGCCATGACTGACGAAGTCTTCTGCCTCTTCTAAAACATGTTTTAAGGTTTCTTCTTCCGTAGAGAAGCCATCAGGTTTAGCTGTTTCAATCCCCCCAACAGTACCAGTACTAACATTGCCGCGCCCGAAAATATCTACAGCGGCAAGAATTCGCCGTTTCCATTCGTGGTAGCCAATCAAAGCGTTTTTCCCGGGGCAAATCCAAGCGAATTTCTTTGCGTCCAATACTTCGATATCGGATGTGTAAGTTGTCAATCCCGTATTTTCATAAAGTCGAGATAGCTGTTTTTCATTAAAGGCAGAGGCTACAATTGTGCTGGGAAACTTGCGTGTTTTAAAATTTGCCCCTGCTGCCTGCAACATTTCGATATACATATCCACTTCATCATCCAACACTTCTGTCCCACTCAGAATAGAACCAGAACTCATTTTGAGATTTGTAAAAGCCCCTTTTTGTTTAAGAGCTTCTCCGACAGTTTCATAAACATCTTTTGATTTGAGGCGAATGGAAATGTTCCGCTCTTTTTGGCTCGTTCCAGAATTGAAATTAATATTGCAAAACTTGCAGGCGCCGCCATGTTCCCAAAAATGGCAGTGACTGTTGGGATCGATTTCTATACGCTGGGGGCGAGCGGAAGCTACCTGCCACATCGGTGTACCAGATGACGTGAATTTGTTATAAAAATCTGGCTTGTACCAAAAATTCACTTCTTCAATAGGTTGTGCATTGTCAGTAAGAAAGAGTTTGCCATCGATTTTATCAATAATATAAGGGTTTTTAGCATTAGGGACCGGCGCAATAATGAGGGAAGAGCCATCACGCGAAGTGAGGGAAACAGGAACATATGAATTTTGATTACCATTCCATCCCACTAGTACGCGTTGTTGATATTGATGTTTTTGAGGATCCACTGCGCTTAGCGCTCTCGATGTGTAAGCAATACCACGACGCAGTACATCCGATTTAAGAATTACCAATGGAGAAATCTTACTGTACTTAGCAATTACTTCCCGCAAAGAGAGTTCATGCGTAGGTGTCATTTTAGGAGTTGACATATTTTTTAGCCTCATTTCGTCGGAATAAGAGAAAATTGTTCGCTTAAGGTTTCCAAAAAGATACGAATATTTATATCGTTTTGTATTGTGGGCTTTGGATACATTACAAGGTAGTAAATTATTTTGCAAAAGCACCAAGCGAGTAGAACATCCATTTGCCATCCCGTTTTCTGCGCTAACAGACGCGCCCGTTTTTGTAAAACTTTTAGCGTTTGCTCCTTTGGCAGATTATCTAAGAGAAAGGGAACGGACTCATATTCAATGGGAGCCCAGATGCCTTTTGGGCTAATAGTTACCCATTTGCCATTCGCCGTGGATAAAATATGCTCGTTTTCTAAATTTCCATGCAATAGCCTGGAAGTTTTGGATTCGGCGTGCAGAAAATTCAAAAGAGAGCATGTTCGCTTGATAAGTGGTAATATCCAGGTCGTTGTAGAAGTGTATCGATACGCGGATTGTTGTAGTTTCTCCGCCCAATTGGCAGTTGTTTGGAACCATGAATTATGAGTCTGCATCTCCACCTTTTCAGCATGAATGTGTTGAATAAGGTTAGAGAAAATGCTGACCCTTTCGTTATCATCTGTGATAGAAGCTAAAGTGGTAGTGATACTCATTTTTTCTAGCAATAAAATACCTCTTTTGGGTTCCGCATCAATCGGATGAATAAGATAGTCAGTGTGCAAAGTTTCCAAGGCGTGCAATTCAGCATAGGTGTTTTGGCAGGGCACTCCTAGTTTTAAAATGGCGTCGGTGCCATCTTTTTGTTTTACGGATATCAAGCAGTGTGATCCAAAGCGAAAATGAGAGGAGAGACATAGGGACCAATTGGCCTCACAATACGAGATTAATTTCGGAAAATTATGTAGCCATTGCTTGGCTATCTTTCCATGTGATTTCACTATTTTATTTGAAAAAAATGGTGGTAACATGATCGTCTTTGTTGCTTTGAGACGAAAATGACTTGGAGGGAAGCCAAAGCTTTTTTTAAATTCTTTGGAAAACGAATATAAATCCGCGTAGCCAACCATTAGGGCAATCTCCGCAATGCAATAATCAGTCTCGATCAATAAACGCTTGGCTTCCTCTATTTTTAATTTTTTGAGGAATTTTCCGGGTGAAATCTTATGATAAGCACTGAACTTTTTGCTGAAAAATGAGCGCCCTAAATGAAAATGTTGGGCGACACTGTTTACCGTAATGCTTTCGGTGTAATGGGCGCGCATGTATTCTGATGCTTGTTGAACCCAGGGCTTTTCAATATACCTAGGCAAAGTTTCTTTTTCTAAAAGACCAAACAATTGATAAAAGCGACTCATACGGGTGCAATCTGTATCCTGTGTATTTGTGTTACGATACCATTCGAAAAACTCTTTTATCCATTGTCTGATATTTACTGTCATTGCTTTCGACAAATAGGGCGTTTGCGGACGAAGTCCTACAGAAGATAATAATTGACGAACATACCCGCCATCCAACGCAATCCACATAGAATGAATAGGAAAATCTGGTGATGTACAATACTCCTGTGCAGTTTGTGGAAATAAACAAAATAGATCATTTGGAGATAGGTGAAAGGATTTTTTCCCTTGCAACAAGGATCCTTCACCTTCTAGAATAAAAATGAGGTAGTGATAAGAAAAATGCTTGGGGCTAATGTGAAAATTGGGCTTTGCTTGTGACAATCCTGCACGAACAAACCATCCGGGCCCCTCTCTTTCCAAGTTGGTGGGCACAAAATAATACCCTTCCAAAAATTCATTATGATATTCTTGTGCGTGGGCGAGTTCCATGTCTTTTCATCTCCCAGATTGTAAAATAGTTAAGATTGGCGTAAATCCTATAACATATTAAACAAATATAAATAATTGGCTTTTGCCATCATAGCGTATTTAAAATAAATTTGCAATGTCTATTTATGTGCATTTTGTTTGTCCATTTGTGCTGTTGCAAAAGAGCACAAAAAAGCAAGCCAGGTAACACAAAAAGACATTGCCAAGTGGAATAGAGCCCTGCTATGATAAAAATACAAATTAAATAGATAAGATAAGTTTTCATTATGGAATTATTTATCAGTACAACTGAAAAGTGCGGTGGGTAAATTTGTCTATGATGGTATGGAAAAGGGGAATATATATGCTTTGTTGTACGATAACAATGCGTTGAGTTTTAATAAAATGGCAGAAAAAACTGTGAATGGGATCCTGATGGAAAATTCGGTGAGTAATAGGTGCCAGATGTTTTCTATGGTGAGAATGCCAGGATAAAGAGGTAAAAGTATGATAGATATCATGAAAATGAAAAAATGGCTTGGTTTTATTTCGATTGTGACGGTGATTGCGCTGCTTTTCACTTCATGTAGGGGGCAGGCGACATCTGGCGATGCAGACCAAAAACTTGTCCCTTTGCGAGTGGGAGTAGACTCGGGTACTTTTTCGACTGGTTATCGGGTGGCGGATTTGAAGGGATTTTTTAAAGAAAATGGGATCGATGCACAGGTTACAACATTTTCGTTTGGTGGTGACACCGTCAATGCGATTTTGACGGGCCAAGTAGATGTTGGCGTGGCCTTTGATTTTACTTTGCTTGCCAGATTAAACAGTAAAAAAGTAAAAATTTTATCTCGCGTGCAAACTTGCGCTCCGGATGTAAATAAAATCGTAGCACGCGATGGCATTACATCGCCGACGCAGTTGAGCGGTAAATCTTTTGGCGTGGCACGCGGAACAATTGGAGAATATGCAACGGCGATGGTTATCAATCATTATCAATTAAAAGATGTAAATCAGGTAAAACTTTCATCCAATGCAGATATTGTAGCAGCGCTTCAGCGCGGTGATATTAAAGCGTCTCTTTTCAGTGGAACTGCTTTAAAACAAGCATTGGCTGTAAAGGGAGCGAGAGTAATTGGAACATTAAAAGACATTGATGCAAAGTCATTAACTTCCCGTGGTTTTATCGTTGCCTCAAGCGATTATGCTAAAAAAAATCCAAAAGCGTTGGCTAAGCTGCTGAAATCTGTAAACAAAGCGATTGATTGGACGAATAAAGATAAAAATCGGGCGGCTGATCTTCTTTCAAAATCTTTGACGACACCCAAAGATTCCACTCTAACGGAGCTGAATGGTTACACGTTTACAATGGGTTTATCAACAGATGATGTACAAAGTTTAAAGAGTATCAATGATTTTGCTGCTCAGCATGGTCTATATTCAACTAACTTCCAATTGGCTGATATGATTGACACGGAACCATTGAAATTAGCCTATCCCAATAAGCTAACTTATAAAGAGAGCGAACTTAAATGAAGACGTAAGGGGAACTGCATATGTCACAATTTAATACAATTACTGTAAAAAATCTTAGCAAGTGCTATGATCAGTCAAATGTCGAAGAGAAAAAATACGTACTGGAAAATGTGAATTTGCATTTGAAGCCGGGAGAATTTTATATTTTGCTGGGACCTAGTGGCTGTGGAAAATCTACTCTTCTGAATATTATTGCTGGTTTTATTTCTAAAACAAAAGGGGAGGTATTGATCGATGGGCAGGAAATAGTAAAACCGGGACGAGAAAGAGGAATCGTTTTTCAAAATTCGGATGCATCACTTTTTCCTTGGCTCAATGTACGGGAAAATATTGAATTTGGTTTAAAAATGAAAAAAATGCCCCTTGTTCAGCGAGAGAAGCTTTCCCAAAAATACATTCAATTGGTGGGATTGGAGGGACACGAAAAGAAATACCCCTCTGAGTTATCAGGTGGGATGAAACAACGGGCACAAATTGCGCGTGTTTTAGTTAACGAACCGGAAATTTTGCTAATGGATGAGCCATTTGGCGCCTTAGATGCGCAAACGAGGCGCGTTTTGCAGAAAGAAGTTGTTCACATTTGGCAACAAACAAAAAAGACGGTTATCTTTGTAACACATGATATCCAGGAAGCATTAATTATTGGACAAAAGATTGGGATTATGTCGAAATCTCCGTCCGCCTGTATTTACCAGGAGTATGATGTCCATCTCCAATATCCACGAGATGTGACAGGGAGGCGATTCAACCTCCTCTATCAGACGATATTGGGGGAAATGGAAAATGGCGTCGAGATTGGAGGAGATCGGATTTGAGGATTGTGCGAAAGCTCTTAAATATTGGTGCTTTTTCGTGGATATTGATTTTAATTATTTGGCAAGTGGTTTCGATGTTTTCTTTGCCAGTATTTTTGCCTGGTCCGCTGGCCGTTATGCAAGGTCTTGAGAGTTTGCTTGCAAGTGGAACGTTTGGACAGTTTGTTGGAATTAGTTTGATCAGAATTTTGGCGGGGTGGATAATTGGAAGTGCCATTGGCATTCCAATTGGTATTTTAATGGGATGTAATCCAATTGTCAGAGCATTGATAGATCCCATTCTCAATTTTTTCAGATTTATACCGGCTATTGGAT
>DOXU01000062.1 GCA_003518885.1 Oscillospiraceae bacterium | reverse complement strand
ACACGTGAGTGTCCCCCGTGCTCTGCACTTATATAAAGAAGAGCATTGGCAAACAACAAAGGCAAAAAGGCCAAAAATACGTTCCATACCATGTTATAATATAAATTCTCGCGAAAATGAAAATAAAAAAATAGACTAACGGCGATATAAATGGCGGAGATTCCGATTATATTTCGCAGACGATAAGACTTGTGTTCAACATTTGAAAACAGATTTTCTCTCATTTGCAACCAACTTTCTTAATCCATAGGGCTTTATTTACTCCATTATAATGCAAATTTCTAAAAAGCCAAAAAACAGATCACGAACTTTTTGTAAATTTACATGCAGACGAGCTCCAAACTTCTGATGCAAGGAGAAAATGCAGACAGAAACACAAAAATATGATAAAATAACCCATGGAATGTATGCATTATGAATGAACTATCCTTTGAGCGGTATTTCAAAATTTAGAACCATAGCAAAGAAAACTCCATTGCATCGTTTCACATAAAAGGAGAATAAAATCATGAAAAAGCGCCGTATTATCATTAATATTGCTGTGATCGTCATATTAGTAGGCATTGTTTCAGTCTGCTTTGTACGACCCAAATTACGTGAAGGTACAAACTCTCATCTTTACAATAGCTTACAAAGCAGTGCCCAAGCAACATCTAAACCTTCTTCCACCCCTGTTTCAAATTTATCATCCATTGCCGCCATGAACAGCGATTTTAAGGGGTGGCTGCAAATTCCGGGTACAAACATTTCCTACCCCATCACGCAGACATCAGACAACACTTACTATTTAACACACAGCTATGATAAAAAGAACGGATGGTACGGAACACCTTTTATTGATTTCCGTGATAAACTGGATTCTACTCCTTCACAAAATTTGATCATCTATGGACACAATATGGGAGACGATCAAATGTTCCATGAATTGGTGAATTACGAAGATCCTAGCTTTTATAGTAAAGCCCCCAGTATTTGGTTTCAAACGTTGAACGGAACTCAAAAATGGAAGATATTTGCCGCCTTTTATGCGAATCCTGATGCCAACCAGGGCGATGTTTTTTATTATCTGAATACAAGTTTTCAGTCGCAAACAAGCTTCACCAATTTCACCAATGAATGCGTAAAACGTTCCTTATTCAAATCCACTGTTGATCTTCAAGCAAATGACCGCATTATGACACTTTCAACCTGTTCCTATACTTTTAATGACGCGCGATTCGTTGTTATGGCCAGGCTTGTCCGTAACGGCGAGGATGCTACCGACGCTACTGCCGTGAAAAACCCCTCTCCGCAAATGCCACAAATCTGGCACAAAGAAGCAAAGAGCGGCATTCGTTGATTATCCCCGTTCTGCCTTTTCACCCATACTTCCCATTAACTGAATAAAATGTTCAGCCGCTGCCGATAAATAGGAATTCTTTAACCAAATCATAGCAGTGTGCGTAATAAGTGATGCATCTTTTAACGGCCGACAAATAAGTTGGCTGTTTTTTATTTTGTATATTTTAGGCATAATGACAACACCAATCCCGGTTTCTGCCAATGCAATTAACGTACGAGTGTCCTCCCCTTTACAAAGGATCTTCGCTTCAAACTGATACCTTCTAGCCGTATCCACAATCATCCCTTCATACCGCCGATGAACAATAAGGGGAATTCCACGCAGTTCATCAAAATTCAAAGAATTTATTGAAGGTTGTAACCAGTTTTCTGCAAAAACAGCCATCATTGGTTCTCCTTTTCCCCTCAATCTTTTTATTGTATACCGATAATTTCCTAAATTAAAGGGTGTACGTATAATTCCAACATCCAATAATCCTTTATTAATCATATCAATAATTCGGTGGCTATCTCCTTCAAAAATTTGAAAAGTAACCTTTGGATAATGTCGATGAAAAGCCTGTATACAAATAGGTAATAAATACATATCACTGGATGACACACCACCAATGGAGATTTCCCCTTCCTCCCCATTATATAAATCATCCAGTTCTCTCTGCGTTGAACCAAGCAATTCAAGAATTTGTTCGCCACGTATTACTAATACCTGCCCAGCATCTGTTAGCTCAATGTGCCGTCCACCCCGCTTAAACAAAGTCACACCAAGTTCCACTTCCAATTGCTTAATTTGTTGACTCAAAGGCGGCTGTGCCATATTAAGCATCTCTGCTGCTTTAGTGAACTGCCCTTCTCGCGCTACCGCTAAAAAATAGCGTATTTGCCTAATATCCATCGTAAATTCTCCATTATACTTATTATATATATATTGATATCAAATAGATATTTTAAATATACTACTACTTCTGTTATAATAAATTACGTTAGTATTTGTCAAGTAATAAAGCCGGGCCTCTTTCGCGTCCGACATGCAGGAGTGGTCTATTGAAAAAAGGTTTTGTATTCATCTTAGTAACAGCGATCCTATTTAGCACCTCTGAAATCATCTTAAAGATCGACACAGGCGCATTTAATGCCATTCAATTTGTATTTTTACGCTTTGGTATCGGGTCAATTGTCCTTTTACCCTTTGCAATCAAATCGCTAAAAAAACAATCCTACCATTTAAGCCTTCGTGATTTTCTCTTCTTGGCGTTTACGGGCTTCATCTGTGTTGTCGTCAGTATGATTTTTTATCAAATGGCAATTGTTTATCTGCAAGCCGCCGTAGTCGCTGTTCTTTTTTGCTGCAACCCCGTTTTTGTCGTTATTTTCGCTTTTCTTCTATTACACAACAAAATTTATCGGCACACGATTATCTCTTTGATTATCAGCATTGCAGGAATTATCGTCATTATGAATCCTTTTCATATGACAGGCAATCCAATTGGTTTTGTTTTTCTGATTCTTTCCACTATTACTTTTGCATTTTATAGTGTAATTGGACGCAAGCGTTCCTCTAAATTCGGTGGCCTGGCATTAACATGCTTTAGCTTTCTTTTTGGTTCCATCGAACTTCTTATACTAATCCTTATCACCAATATTCCGGTTGTTGCACGTTTCTTTTCACTAACAAATTTAAAATTATTTTCCTCTATTCCCATTATACAAGGCATTAATTTGCATTCCCTTCCCGCGTTACTTTTTGCTGGTATTCTTGTTACGGGAATTGGTTATACAACCTATTTTCTTTCCATTGAAGCAACTTCTAATATTACCGCTTCCATCGCATTTTTCATCAAACCAGCCTTGGCGCCGATTTTGGCCTTTATCTTTATTAATGAGTCATTAACCTTAACGATGATTGTGGGGATTTCTCTCATCATTATTGGCGCTCTCGCCTCTTTCATTCCGGACTTTAGAATGCAAAATCAACGCATTCAATCACAAAAAATAAAGCGCCCATAGATTTTTCAACTTTAAATATTATAGATCTAAAAAAACTCCACCCGAAGAAGAGGTGGAGTTTTTCATATTTTCTAATTTATTAATCAAGGTAAACATGCACATGGATTTTTTGCCCATTCGACTCTGTTTGTATGTTCACAACATCTCCCATGTCGTGATTATTGAGCATTTGTTCAATCTGTTTCAACAGATCCGGAATATCTATTCCACTCTTTTTCATCTGCATTTTCACTTCTTTAGGTATGCTTGCCATAACAATGGGGCTTGCCGTCCTTAATAGAGCAGTAGGGATCGTTAAATTAACTTGAGGTTTTCCCCCTGCCATATTTTCGACTACAATGCGCAACTTTTTAGGTTTGCGTACCTGGGAGCTGTTGGTTGCTGACCTATTTGGCATATGATTAGAATGCCTCAGCTTACTCAGCATGCCTTCAGCCTCTTCCACCGAGATTTCCCCATTTTGTAACATACGTAACACTGTATGACGATCCATTTTTCTCTTTCCTTCCATCCTCTAATTACCACCTTTCATTCTATATGCCCACATTCTATCACTCTGTTATAAACAAAATAAAAAGTGTCTTTCTATTTTGCCCACTATCATACTGCTTTCATTAAAAAACATCAAGAAGATCTCTGACAATTTTACATAACCGAAACATTTTATATCACATTTCTTCATTCTATTAAATCTTTCAGAATATGTGAAACCTAATGGTCCAGAATTGCGAATAAAAGCGGTGCAAAAGCAAAATTGACAGGATAAATCTTTGATGATAGGATAAGATGGACTATAAATATCGACACATCGTGCATGATAGATTTTATCTTTTCCCTCGATTAGATTTTATGTACTCTGGATTTTTTAAAACGAAAAGGAAAATAGAATGCTGAATAAAAGAGAAATTCAAAATCAAATAATACAGACTGTTAAAAAAGTCAAAGAAAGCAACCCTATGGCCGGGTCCATCACGAATACGGTAACAGTCAATTTTGTTGCTAATGCGCAATTGGCCGTAGGTGGCTCTGCCGCAATGGTTTATTTGCCTGATGAAGGGGAATTTTTGGCCAAAACTGGCGGCGCTACCTATATTAATGTTGGCACGTTACTTCCAATCTACGAAGAAACTTTACCGCGAACAGCCAAAATACTACATAATTTGAAAAAGCCCTGGGTACTCGACCCTGTTGCCATTGGTATTGGAGCGCTACGAACTCAACTATTAAAACAATTTAAAGAATACCGTCCCAGCATTATTCGAGGCAATGCATCTGAGATTATTGCTTTAGCGGGTTTATGGGACCTAAACGGTGGTACAGATGATTCACAGGTTCGCGGTGTGGACTCTACTGAGTCCGTACAAGCTGCCCAAGGGGCCGCCATTTCATTAGCTAAATGGACAGAAGGCGCTGTTGCCGTATCCGGGAAAACGGACTTGGTCACCGACGGCACAATTGTTGCCTATTCTCACGGTGGCTCCGACTTCATGGAAAAGGTTACAGGATGTGGGTGTTCTCTTGGCGGGGTTGCGGCGGTCTACGCGACAGCGGCCACTCCATTTATCGCCGCTCTGACAGCAACTTCTGTCTACAACCTAGCGGGAAAACGTGCCGAACAATCGGTCAGTGCTCCTGGCAGTTTCCAAGTTGCTTTTATCGATGAATTATACTTGGCCACTCCAGAGGCCATTGCCAACAATGCATTCGAAATAGTGGAGGCTCTTGTATGAACACATTAATTGCTGTTGCCATTGCTCCTTGTGGTATAGGGGACGAATTTGCTCCTGCGGTCGCAGAGATTGTCAAAGTTATTCGTGCATCAGGGCTGCCAAACCGCACAAATTCCATGTTCACCGAAATAGAAGGAGAATGGGATGATGTAATGAAAGTAGTGAAAGATGCCTCTTTTGTCCTGGCAAGGAAAGGAATCCGCACGGAAGTCGTATTAAAGGCAGATATCCGTCCTGGATTCACCAATATGATGCAGGATAAAGTGAAAAAAGTGGATCATATTTTAGGAGAAAAAGATGTATAACAGAAAATCACTTGATATTTCCGCCTATTTTGTGGTAGGTCCTGAAAATACAAAAGGCCGTCCTGTCGCTCCCATGATTAAGGAGGTAATCTCTTCTGGATTTACCTGCATACAAATTCGTTCAAAAATCGCCTCCGCTCGCGAATTAATGAATTTAACACGGGAGGCAGCAAACAGTATTGCTGAGGTTGGAAAAACGAATACGGTTTCCCTTTTGGTCGATGACCGTCTTGATGTCGTTCTTGCCGCCAGAAAACAGGGCATTAAAGTAGATGGCGTGCATGTAGGACAGTCTGATATTCCACCTGAAATTTGTCGTGCCTATTTAGGAGAAGACTCTATTGTCGGCCTTTCTGCAAGAACCGATGAACTTTTTGATTACATAAAAACAGCCGATGTTAGTCAAATAGACTATTTTGGTGTTGGACCGGTGCATGAGACCCAAACGAAACCGGATTGCGGCTTAGATCAAAATGGCAATGTCATTACACGCAGTTTTGCGGATTTAACCAGACTGGTAAAAATCAGCCCCATTCCTGTTGTAGTTGGCGGAGGCGTCAAATTAGACGATATTCCTCCTTTAGCCAAAACAGGGGTAAACGGCTTTTTTGTTGTTTCAGCAATTGCTGGAGCTCATGATCCCAAAGTAGAGGCCACTAAGTTGAAAAAAACTTGGAGCACTTGCCGCGCTTAAGGCGCATTTTCCGCGAAATCAAAGCCGGTCATTTTGCCAATAATTAAAAGCAGTCTATAAAAAACTTTTCAGGGTTTTTATAGACTGCTTTTCCATTACAACGAAAAAGTGGCACATTCTCTCTCCGCAATTATCAATGCACTTTCAATCACTTGGTCCATGTCATAGTAACGATATTGTGCCAATCGCCCACCAAAAATCACGTTCTTCTCTTCTCGCTCGCGCTTTGCATATTGTTTATACAAATTCTGATTGCGCTCATCGTTAATAGGATAATAGGGTTCATCTCCTGGCTTCCATTCACTCGGATATTCCCTTGTAATAATCGTATCCGGCTGATTACCAAACGTAAAATGTTTGTGTTCTATAACTCGAGTGAAAGGAATATCGTATTGTGTATAATTAACAACCGCATTACCCTGATAATTTGGTTGTCCTGATAAAAACTCCTCCTCAAAACGCAATGAGCGATATGCCAGATGCCCATACACATACTGATAAAATTCATCAAGCATGCCAGTGAAAACTATTTTCCGTGCCATATTGTCATACCGTTTTTTATCAGAAAAATAGTCACAATTCAATTGAACTGGAATTCCTTTTACCATCTGCGCAACCATTGCTGTATACCCTTGCTCAGGAATTCCTTGATATCGATCATTAAAGTAATTATTATCAAAGGTAAAACGTACTGGCAGTCTTTTGATAATAAATGCTGGCAATTCTCTGCACTTTCTACCCCATTGTTTTTCTGTATAACCTTTAATTAATTTCTCATAAATATCTAATCCAACCAAATTGATGGCTTGCTCTTCAAGATTGGCTGGCTTCGGCGTATAATATTCCTTTACCTGCTCGTCGATTTTTTTCTTTGCCTCTGCTGGTGTCATAACACCCCAGAGTTGATGAAATGTGTTCATATTAAATGGGAGATTATATAGACAGTTCCCATACCGTGCTATGGGAGAATTTGTATATCGATTGAAGGCCGCAAAATGGTTGACGTATTGCCAAACGCGTTGATTACTCGTGTGGAAAATATGCGCTCCATAACAGTGCACATGAATTCCAGCAACCTCCTTGGTATAAAC
>DOXU01000032.1 GCA_003518885.1 Oscillospiraceae bacterium | reverse complement strand
GGTATATACCGGCCAAAACATGATGAATGCATTGAGATACAGGAAGATGTCCCCACATGATTTGTCCAGAGATATAAGCGTTCATGCCACCATAATGTGCAGCTGTGATCTTGTTGATTATTGTGTATAAGATAAAGGCGCCAACAAAAACTGCCAGGATTTTGAGACAAATGCGAAATAGGCCGATGTTTTGTGGCTTTTGCTCTTTAGGGAGGAAATAATAACGCCGATAAATTAATAAAAAGGTTGCAGAGGCAGCAGAAATATAAAGTGGTACAAAAGATTGATAAACAGAAAAACACCAGAATGTTAAGATAAAACCAATGAGGAGATCCAACCAGGTGTGTTGAAATATCCATTTGTACAGGAAAAGAAATGAAAATGCCATGGAGATAAAACAAAGTGAGACAAAGAAGCTTTGATTTAAGAAATTGAATTGCAGGGCGAGAAGTGGACTAGTAAGAAATAGGATAGGGAAAATCCATCGAAAATGCTGAAAATGATTATTTTTTCCTCTAAGGACATAGAATACGTATTCCCATGAAATACAGGCGCCGAAGATAAAAACAACGGTAAAAGCAAGTTCAAAGAAAGGGTTGAACTGCATCATATGGAAAAGTTGTCGAGTAAAAACTAGACCAAATCTACCTAATACGAACCACGAATTATAGATGCTAGAAGTGGTATAATCCATAACGGCATCTTGGTCCATTGTTGTACTGTAAAAAGTTAAACGCATTCCATACGTGACGAGTAAAAAGATCAGGGTGATAACATACATTGGGATGGAGCGGCTGGATCGTAAAAAATCAATAAGACTGGGAATTTCGAAGTCCTGTGCATTTTTTCGGTTCCATTTCCAAGTGGATGAAGGCTCGTTTTTGTGAAACATCTTGTCCTCACTTTGCATCATTATATGTTTTTGTATTTTACGATATTAGAATATTTAACGTCCTAGTATTACTCAAAAATAGTTTGGTTGTCTCCTGAAAGTGCTTTTTGTATTGAATGAAAAAAATGCCAGATTTTAGACGCAAAAAAACCAGCCACACATACAAGGTGCTGGGAAATATGCTATACAAGCTTGAGCACAAATACAGAAAAGGCAAAGGTGCCCCGAGTGCCTATAAATCAAAAATAAAATCGTGATGTAGGTCTTCTATGCAAATCCAAACAGTTGGATAGTTTCCTAATTATATACAGATATTATACCATAAAATAGAGGATGTTGTGATGAGATAGAGGAAAAAGCTAATAATTATCTCTTGATCAATTCACTTTATGGCAATACGCATTCTGTAAGAAAAATGGATTGAAAATGTTTGCTGTGTAGGGAAAATAGAAGAAACCGTATTTTTGAAATCCTCAATAGAAGCGGAAATGAGATCCGGGCGTTTTTTTACAATGTGATGTAAGCCACCTTGGGTTAACGCAAGGTGGATAAATCGATTTACATCGCAAGACTCCTCATTTGAAAAGACGATTTCTCTTGCAAACCGAAAATGCTGACTTTTTATCATATTGGTAAGGTGTTGCTCTTTATTCCATTTTGTGAATTTCCCGTTTACTTCTGGATTTGTTTTCTCTATTTCGGCAACACGTGCGAATAAAGTGTTATAGGCCTTTTCGGCAAGCCAATTGCAGATAGGTGGCCAATCGCAATCGACGGTGGCAAAAATGCCGCCACTTTTTAAAATTCTGGAGACCTCAAGTAAAGTTGTTTGTGGATTCATCCAGTGGAAAGATTGTGAACAAATCACAACATCGGCACATTGATCGGGAAGCTGCGTGTCATCAGAAAAAGCTTCTTTAAAAGATAGAGTTTGCTGCTGCTTCTTTTGTGCGATGGAGAGCATTTCTTTGTTTGGATCAATACCAATAATTTGTTTACAATGGTTTTTCCAGGAGAGAGCAGAAAGCCCAGTACCACACCCCAAATCCACAACAAGGTCCGGAGTCCTTTCTAGATATTGCTTAATAATTTTAATGGGGAAATAGGGCATAGAGGGTCTAAAGTCTTCATATAGATCAGCGAAACCATCAAAACGACTGGCATTCATTGCAGCATGATTC
Organism: Oscillospiraceae bacterium; assembly: GCA_003518885.1. Taxonomy (GTDB): domain Bacteria; phylum Bacillota; class Clostridia; order Oscillospirales; family Ethanoligenentaceae; genus Ethanoligenens. The sequence goes on along the minus strand of DOXU01000032.1, from coordinate 2,060 downwards.
ATGATTGTACTCCCATCCGTAGAATAAAGGAAATATGCGATACGTTTTTATATAAGATATTACCCGAATATTAAGCTTGGGTCAATGCAAAACAGGAGTTATGCTCCATTTTCTCCTCAAATATGAGGTTGACAATGCTTTTTAAAAAATCTACAATAGTAAGCAAAAGTCCACGTTATGGTGCCCTCCATACTGAGGGAGAATAGGGAACCGGGTGAAAATCCCGGACAGCACCCACTACTGTAACTCAAAAGACACTGCCATTGTAAAAGGCAAAGCCACTGCTTGTATGAGCGGGAAGGCGCAGTGTTCAATATTTGAGAAGCCAGGAGACCTGCCATAATGGAATTGAACTCATCTCTGGGAATGGAGATAGGGGCAATTTTTATGCCGAATTTTATGTAAAGATTGTTTCTATTTCCTCTTGCCATACTATTGGAGGAAATTGATATGAAGCAAAATACGCTTGTTCATCACTTTCAAGTTTTGATTGATGAAGAGTGTTGCAAGGGATGCGGGCTGTGTGTTACGGCTTGTCCCAAACAGATTCTGGAGCTTATTCCTACAAGACTTAATCGCAAGGGTTATCATCCTGCTCATGTTACGGATATAAAACAATGCATTGGGTGTACATCCTGTGCTATTATGTGTCCGGATATTGCCATTGTAATAGAAGGGCAGGTGGAATGATATGGCTGAAAAGGTATTGATGAAGGGAAATGAAGCATTAGCGGAAGCGGCTATTTCTGCGGGATGTCGTCATTTTTTTGGTTACCCAATTACGCCTCAGACCGAGATATCTGCTTATATGGCAAAACATATGCCCAAAGCTGGTGGAACCTATTTACAAGCAGAATCGGAGCTAGCCGCCATCAATATGGTTTATGGAGCGGCTTGTGCCGGCGTTCGTGCTATGACGTCATCCTCTTCACCCGGCATTAGTTTAAAAAGTGAGGGAATTTCTTATCTAGCGGCTTGTGATTTACCGTGCTTGATTGTTAATGTGCAGCGTGGTGGACCGGGACTTGGCGGCATTCAGCCATCTCAATCGGATTATTGGCAAGCAACCAAAGCTGCCGGTCATGGAGATTTCTTTTTATTGGTATTGGCACCTGCTTCTGTACAGGAAATGATTGACGACGTTTTTTTGGCATATGAACTAAGTGAAAAATATCGAATTCCGGCAATGATTTTGTCTGATGGTATGCTGGGACAGATGATGGAGCCAGTTATTCTGAAAAAGCCGAAAGCAGAGAAAAGCTTTTCGGCTGATTCATGGGCGACAAACGGACACGAAGGGAAACGTGCGCATCATATTATAAATTCCCTTTATTTGCAGGCAGATACACTAGAAAAATTAAATAATAAACGGTTTAAACGTTATGAAGTTGTCATTCATAATGAACAGCGCGCAGAAAAATTTTTAACCGACGATGCCGATTTGATCATTGCGGCGTATGGGGCAGCTGCGCGTATTGCCAAAACGGCTGTTATAGAGGCGCGCGCCAAAGGATATAAAGTAGGATTGTTAAGGCCGATTACGTTGTGGCCTTTTCCTAAAGAAGCTTTTGTACAAGCGGCCAAAACGGCGAAAGCATTTTTAAGCGTGGAATTGAATATGGGCCAAATGGTGGATGATGTGAAGTTAGCAATTTCTTGTCAACGGCCGGTTCATTTTTTTGGAAGAGCAGGTGGTGCCATCCCGACACCAGCACAAGTGTTTGCGCAAGTTGAACGAATTTTGGGAGGCGCAGAAAAATGACATTATTTCAACGGCCGAAAAGTTTGACAGATAAACCATTTCACTATTGTCCGGGCTGTACACATGGAATTATTCACCGATTGGCAGCAGAAGTTCTGGATGAATTTGATATTGAAGGTAAGACCATTTGCGTTTGCCCAGTAGGATGTGCAGTGATGGCCTATGATTACTTTGCTTGCGATGTAGTGGAAGCGGCGCATGGGCGCGCTCCTGCTGTTGCTACAGGGCTTAGGAGATCTTTGCCAGGCAGAATCGTTTTTACATATCAAGGAGATGGCGATTTGGCTGCGATTGGCAC
>DOXU01000088.1 GCA_003518885.1 Oscillospiraceae bacterium | reverse complement strand
CTATCAACACAGCTTACAAAAAGCTTCTGTTTCAACTACCGGTTCAAAGTCTCATTCGGTTAAATTCTGCGATTCTTCGATACTTTCTAAGCCCATTGGAACCGCCCCCTTTTCAAGCTACTGAATAGGTTTCTCTCTGGCTATAGAATAGCATATGCATTGTATAATGTCAACAGTATTTTTATTATATTTAATTTTTTTTTATTTATTATAGGATGTATCGGATAACAAATATGCAGGAATTCGCTTGTTTAACAAAACGAACCCCTGCATATAAAAAAGCAAATACGCTAATGATTAATCCTTAAAAACAGCACCTTGTGCACCTGAACTCACTAATTGTGCATAACGTTTAAGATAACCAGACAAATGGCGATCCGGTGCCGTAGCACCTTCTTTTTTCCGTTTGGCGATTTCTTCATCGGGAACCTGCAATTGCAGAACACGACCTGGAATATCCAGTTTGATTAAATCGCCATCATGTACATAAGCAATTAACCCATCGGCAGCGGCCTCTGGAGAAACGTGTCCCACTGCAGCACCTTTAGAGGCACCAGAAAAACGACCATCTGTAATAAGGGCGACGCTGTTGTCCAGCCCATATCCCGCCAAAGCGGAGGTTGGTGCCAACATCTCACGCATTCCTGGGCCGCCCTTAGGGCCTTCATAGCGACGAACGATAACGTCACCCGCTTTAATTTTTCCGCCAAGAATTGCCCCACAAGCATCCTCTTCACAGCTAACCACCCGTGCAGGACCTTCGTGCTGCATCATGGAAGGCACGACTGCCCCCTGCTTTACAACGGATCCTTCTGGAGCTAAATTCCCGCGCAACACCGCAATACCACCATCTTGGCGATATGGGTTAGACAAATGACGAATGCAATGGCCATCCGCTGCTGGCGCCGACGCAATGCGTTCACCAACGGTACCCAAAACAGTAGGGATATCCGTATGAATCAAATTGGCAGTTGAAAGCTCTTTCATCACCGCAGCGATACCACCAACTTCATCCAAATCCTCAATATAGAACTCACGAGTGGCAGGGCTAAGTTTACAGATTTGTGGGGTAACCTTACCTACCTCGTCAAACTTGGCCATATCTACTGTAATACCTGCCTCATGCGCAATAGCTGTCAAATGCAAAACTGTATTGGTGGAGCAGCCTAATGCCATATCGGTACGAATAGCATTTTCCACTGAATCTTCTGTGATAATATCGGAAGGCCGTACATTTTCGGCTAACAATTCCATAATCCGTTCACCGGTTTCCTTAGCCAAACGAATACGCGCCGCTTTGACTGCCGGAATCGTTCCTGATCCCACCATTGACATTCCGATTGCTTCTGTTAAACAGTTCATAGAATTGGCGGTGTACATGCCAGAACAAGATCCACAACCAGGACATACCTCGTCTTCCATTTCGGTCAGTTCGTTTTCACTCATTTTGCCAGCAGCGCAAGCACCTACGGCCTCGCATACATCGTTAAAGCCAATCCGCTCACCACGATGATGTCCTGCATACATAGGCCCACCACTTACAAAAATGGATGGAAGATTCAAACGGATAGAAGCAAGCAGCATACCCGGTACAATCTTATCGCAATTTGGAATGAACACGACGGCGTCCAATGGATGTGCCGTCAACATCACTTCAATAGAGTCGGCAATCAATTCACGAGAGCAAAGAGAATATTTCATTCCCTTGTGATTCATCGCAATCCCATCACACACACCAATTGTGTTAAATTCAAAAGGCACACCACCACCGGCACGAATTCCTGCTTTTACCGCATCCGCAATACTCTGCAGGTGCATATGACCGGCAATGTAATCACTTGCGGAACATACAACTGCCACAAATGGTTTTTTTATCTCTCGATCGGTCAATCCAAGTGCCTTTAACAGTGCACGATGAGAGGCACGTGTTGGGCCCTTTTTAATTAAATCACTTCTCAATGGATCCACATCACTTTCTATTTCACGACTTAACGCCGAATAACAGGCACAAGTCAACAGCTCAATTTCTTATTCCTTTGGCTTCATCGTTGGAAAAAGCAATACATCTCGAATAGATGGGGAATCCGTTAGCAACATGACCAACCGGTCAATTCCCATACCCATACCGCCTGTAGGTGGCATACCATAAGAAAGTGCCGTAACGAAATCTTCATCCATCATACTGGCTTCTTGATCACCAGCATTGCGCAGTTCAACCTGTCGCAAAAAACGCTCTTTCTGATCAATTGGATCATTTAACTCAGAATAGGCATTTCCTAACTCACGTCCCAAAATAAAAAATTCAAAACGCTCGGTCAGCTCAGGTCTGTCTTTCTTCCGTTTAGTTAGTGGCGAAACTTCAATTGGATAATCCAAAATGAAGGTTGGCTCGATTAACTGCCCTTCTACTTTTTCATCGAATGTTTTATAAAGAGCATCGCCCCATGTTTGTCCATTTTCAATTTCAACGCCTAAAGATTTGGCGGCCGCAACAGCAGCAGTATCATCACCTTTAAATTCGTCAAAATCTGTTCCTGTATAGGTCTTGACTGCTTCAAGCATGGTCATCCGCCGCCATGGAGGGGTCAAATCAATTTCTTTTCCCTCACAAGTAATGACTTGCGTTCCTAAAACAGCCTGTGCTGCTCCAGCTATCATCTTTTCTGTGATGCGCATCATCCCATTGTAATCCGTATAGGCTTCATAAAGCTCAATACTTGTGAATTCCGGATTATGTTTAACATCGATTCCTTCATTGCGAAACTGACGGCCAATTTCAAAAACTTTCTCCATTCCGCCAACAATCAGGCGTTTCAGATAGAGCTCTGGCGCAATGCGTAAATAAAGATCCATATTCAATGCATTATGATGGGTAATAAAAGGACGTGCTGATGCCCCCCCCGATATTGTGTTTAAAACGGGGGTTTCTACTTCAATATACCCTTTATTCTCCAAAAATGTACGGATAAAAGCAATAATCTTGCTACGCCGTATAAAGGTTTCTTTCACCTCTGGATTCACAATTAAATCCACATAGCGTTGCCGATAACGCAATTCTGTATCCCGCAAACCGTGGAATTTTTCAGGTAAGGGCAAAAGCGATTTAGAAAGTAAAGTAAGCGCTGTAGCATGAATGGAGATTTCTCCCCGTTTTGTGCGAAAAACGGTTCCCTCCACCCCAATCATGTCGCCAATATCCCATTTTTTAAAAGCGGTGTAGGTTTCTTCCCCTACATCATCGATCCGGGCATAAACCTGCATCCGTCCTGTCACATCATGAATATCAAAAAAGCTAGCTTTCCCCATCTTCCGCCTGGACATTAAACGACCGGCGATGGATACGGTTTTTCCTTCTAACTCTTCAAAATGTTCTCTAATATTCTGGTTCAGGTTGTCCCGATCATAAGTTGTAATGGCAAATGGATCTTGGCCCGTCTGCTGTAACTCTTCCAACTTTTCTCTGCGAATGCGCAGAATCTCCGATAAATCTTTCTGCTGTGCATTCCCTTTTTGCTTCTGCACGTCCCCCATAGTTTTCCTCCACTATCTGCGAAAGCTTGTTTTTTATTGCAAACTATTTATTTTGTGATTTTTTCTACCTTAAGTTTTATGGTACCACCAGGCGTTTCTACTTCTACAAGATCATTAACTTTGTGTCCAATTAATGCACGACCAACAGGAGATTCGTCTGAAATTTTACTTTCATCCGGATCTGATTCTGTCGAACCTACAATTTGATATTCGACACTTTCATCAAATTCTTCGTCAAATACCTGTACACGGGAACCCAGATTGACAACTTCTGTATCAATCTGTTCATCATCAATTAATTTAACATTTTTAAGCATGGCTTCAATGGTCAAAATACGGGCTTCTACCATTGCCTGCTCATTTTTAGCTTCGTCATATTCGCTGTTCTCAGAAAGGTCACCAAACGAAAGAGCAACTTTGATTTTTTCAACAATCTCTTTGCGTTTTACTGTTTTAAGCTCTTCGAGCTCATCTTCCAACTTTTTCAAACCAGCATCTGTTAATACATATTGCTTTGCCATTATTGCACACTCCTTGACGAGTTTTATCATGCCGCCATAAAATCGGATTGAAAAGCGGCCCCCAAATGGAGCCGCCCCCGGTTTTCCCCACTAATTGGGCTGCGAGCAAAACATATTGTTATTATATGCACCGCTGCATGCCATGTCAAGCAAGTAGGAATATCACACCCGTAAATATCTACGAACCGAGATCATACTGCCGATCGACCCCAATACAACACCGGATACAACAAATCCCAATACATACAGAGGAGCAACCGATCCATATGAAATTGGATGTACAATTCGTAATGCGGTAAATAAACGTTGAATTAATCCTCCGTATAAATACCACTGTAGTAAGGAAGCAACGATTGCCGAAAACAAACCAATAATCAAACCTTCTACAAAAAACGGCCAGCGAATAAACCAGTCCGTTGCTCCTACAAATTTCATAATATTAACTTCACGTCGGCGTACATATACGGCCAACTTGATTGTGTATGCAATAATGAAAAGGGAAACCACTGCCAGAATAATAAATAGCCAAAAGCCAACCCACGTTACTACACTGCTAATATGATTTAATTTTTGTGCAACAACAGAATGTTCATTTACATTTTCAACATTCGCAATTGCCTTGATTTTTGTGACTGTACCACTGAAATTTTTCATCGACTTCAAAGTCACAGTATAAGAGGCAGGAAGAAAATTATCTGTTTCCACACCACTTAATAAAGAAGCATCTTTACCAAGTTGTTTTTTTTCATTTTCCAGTGCCTGTTCTTTTGAAACAAACTCCACTTTTTGCACATCTGGAAGTTTCTTAAGTTCTGTGGAAACCGTATCAGTCGCTGTCTGATTAATACCATCCTTTAAGAAAACACCAATTTGGTTTTGCTGCTCCATGCTGCTCATTAAATTACGCATATTCATCGAGACCAGCAAAGAAGATCCTAACAGCAACAAGCAAAGTGTAAGGACTAGAATTGATGCAAGAGACATCATACGGTTAACCCAAATATTTGAAAATCCCTCACGGATAAAATATTTCATTCTTTCGATCATACGCTGCTCCCTGGTAAATCCTCAACAATTTCCCCTGCTTCAATGGTGATCACACGGTGATAAGAATACCGTTCCACCAATGTTGCATCATGAGTAACCATAATAATGGTTGTACCCTGACGGTTGATCTCGTCAAACAATTCCATGATTTCCACCGACATATCTGGATCTATATTCCCTGTCGGTTCATCAGCAATCAAAAAAGCAGGCGCATTAACCAGTGCACGTGCCAAAGAAGCACGCTGCTGTTCACCGCCTGAAAGTTCCTCTGGTAAATTATGTGCCTTTTTGGCCAACCCTACCAGACTCAATATGTAAGGAACCCTACGTCGAATTTCTTGATGTTTAGCTCCAATAACGCGCATAGCAAATGCCACATTATCATAAACCGTCATTTGAGGAATTAAACGGAAGTCTTGAAACACGACACCCATTGTACGACGGAGATAAGGAACGTCTTTGTGTCGCATTTTTGCCACACTAAATCCGTTAATATTGACATCTCCATTTGTTGGGACTTCTTCATGCATCAAAAGTTTTACTAATGTACTTTTGCCTGCACCGGAAGCACCACGGATGAATACAAATTCTCCATCTTCAATCTTCAGATTGATGCCCCGTAAAGCTTTCGTCCCATTGTCATAGATTTTCACAACATCTGTGAATTCTATCAAAAACGACACCGCCTTCTTCACATGACCTGTTCAAAGCATGACCGTTAAACCAATATTGGCTTAAAATCGATCCGGATTTGTAACCAGGTACTTCTTGACCATCAGGGCGACTTTAAAGACAATTGCATGGTCGAACTCACGCAAATCCAGCCCTGTCAACTTCTTAATTTTTTCCAAACGATAAACTAACGTATTTCGATGAACAAATAATTTTCGAGAGGTCTCCGAAACATTCAGATTGTTTGCGAAGAAACGCTGAATGGTAAATAGAGTTTCCTGATCCAAAGAATCAATAGAACCCTTTTTGAATACCTCATCCAAAAACATCTGGCAAAGCGTTGTTGGCAACTGATAAATCAAACGGGCAATGCCCAAGTTATCATAACTAATGATATTTTTTTCAATATCAAATACTTTACCAACTTCAAGAGCTACCTGTGCTTCCTTAAAAGAACGGGCCAAATCCTTAACGCCTGTTACAATCGTTCCAATTCCCACCGATGCGTGAATATAGAACTCTCCACTGAGCGTATCTACCATCGACTGGGCAAGCTTGTCCAAATCTTCTGTAGCGATTGATGGTTTCACTTCTTTGACAAGTGCAATCTCATTTTCATTTACATTAATAATGAAATCTTTTTGTCTGTCAGGGAAAAGGTTTTGCAAAGCTTCATAAACAGAAGCATCATCTTTTTCCGTCACACGAACAAGAAGTACCACACGAAGCACTTCTGCACTCAGATGCAGTTCCCTTGCTTTTAAATAAATATCCCCTGGCAAAATATTGTCAAGAATGACATTCTTCACAAAATTTCCACGGTCATGCCGTTCATCATCATATTGTTTAATGGTAGAAAGTGCTACGGCAAGAATCCCTGCATATTTAGCGGCAACTTGGTCACTGCCCTCTACAAAAACGGCATAGTCTGGGCGTGGATTTTGACCAAAAGACTTATACGTCCATCCACCGCGCAAAACTAACGGTGTACTGATCAGATCCCCCATGACATTTTCATGAACCTCACCAATGCGGCCAAGTTCACTGCAAGCAATGACTGCTCCGCTCTCATCAATGACTCCTACCACGCGTTCAAGTGTTTCCTTCATTTGTTGAATAACACTCTGAAAAAGTCTGTTTGACATTCACGACTCTCCTCTAATTACTAGGTAAAAGTTGTTGATTGATCGCCCATTGTCTTTTATCTTTTGACTTTTGGGCCCATCCTACGGAAAATAAGCGAAGCAGGCTTCCTCTGCATCAGTATAAATGAAAAATTAACAAAACTCAACGCCTTTTACCAGGTTGACTTTGCAAGAGAGGGCGTTTGTCCCCTCCAAAATGGGTACACAATTGGTGCTTGCAAGTTCCGGGATTTATTCTATTGTACTACACTTGTGCATATTTTCAACTGTTTTCGGATAAATTGTCATAATTTTTTTAGAAAAAATAGATAAAATGACCAATATTACTCCATTTTTGCACAATTGATAACTATTTTCAAAAGAAAACTGATTTTTTTACTTCTTTTTTTTCACTCTCCGTTAATTCACGGACCTCTCCTGGTTTCAGGTCAACATCCAGCACAACGGCACCAATTTGCAAGCGACGCAAATGAAGCACCCGCTTACCACACATGGCGAACATGCGACGCACTTGATGAAATTTTCCCTCTCGTAACACTGTAAACGCTTCTTTTTCCTTACCTGCCCACATTTTTGCTGGCTGACATTGAAATCCATCCTCCAAAATCATCCCCGCCGAAAAAGCTTCTACATCTGACGGAGTGACAGACGCATCGAGTTGTGCACAGTACAATTTTTCCACATGTCGACGAGGAGAAAGAATCTCATGAGCAAAAACTCCATCGTCTGTGATTAAAAGGAAACCTTCGGTATCTTTATCCAACCGCCCCGCTGGAAAAAGCCCTGGACGAGAGAACGCAGATGGAAGCAAGTCAAGAACTGTTTTAGCCTTAGGATCTCGATTGGCAGAAATAACACCTGCCGGTTTATTCATCATTAAATATAAATGGGCATGCCAAATTAAAGCATGTCCATCTAAAAAAACCGTTTCCTTCTCCGGATCCACTTTTTGTTCCGAATTGGTTACAACAGCAGTATTTATACGAACACGACCGTTTTTCAAAAGCGTCCGCACTTCTTTACGTGACCCTTTTCCTTGATTGGCCAAAAAACGGTCAATTCGAATCGGCCTCATGAAAAATCCCTTCTTTAATCTATCTCCAAAGCATCTTCTGCAATATTTGCTGAAGACGGCGTTAATTCTTTCTCATTTTTATCTGGGAAGGCAAACCCATGAATGAATCCTGCAACCGCGATAGTCCGCACATCCCCAGCTACAACTGTATCCTCATTTTGAATCAGTAAATCAGCCAAAACCTCTCCAGGAAAATCGGGGTAATTTGTAACGCGATACGTATAGCGCTTAAGTCTCTGCCCCTTGTACGGCGTTAGGTCCAAACCTTGTGCGCGCTGAATTTCATTATAGCGGAGATACACATCATTAAATTTTTGAGGAATTGTCACTTCCACCACTTCGACAGGAGTCGTTTCTAGCTTCCAGCCAAACTGTGATAAAAACGCAATTCGCTTAGCATTATCAGATATTCCTTGATACCGTGCACTATTCCATACGGCTCTGGATTGATTAAATGGTAGAACCGCTGCTACCACTACCAAAATCAAAGCGATGGCAATCACCGCTATTTTTTGAAATAAAAAATGGTTCTTTTTCTTCACTGCACTGCCCCCTTACTACTAGCATTCTTATGCTGTAACCAGGGTGTATATCACAATGAAAAGGTCATTTTTATCTTCAATGGATTAATTTACAAGCAAAAATAAAAAGCTCAATTGCCGTAAACGCCAGCGCACAGATCACATAGACCCAGCGAACATTTTTCGGTTCCATTTTTCGTGCATAGAACCATACCCATGCAGCCGTAATAATCAAAGCGATCACATAAGCAATAATTCGCCATTGATTGACAGTAGACGCAGCTAAATGGCGCGAAACAGGTGAGTACATGATATTAGCCAGTGGCGCTATGACTAATGGGAGAATACGCAATGCCAAGCGATTACGGTGTGCCCGCGCCGACATATAAGAAGCAATTCCCATAATAATAATGATGACCCAACTTTCGAGCACCATATTCTTCATGCAAATGCACCACTTTCTTCCAAATATTTCTTTTATTATAAAATACGGATAAAAGGTTTGTCAATCTGCAATGCTATTTATCCCGTAGAAATAAAAAAGTGCATCTTTGCCAAAAGGAAAAGACACACTTCTGTATTGGAGCGGGTGATGGGAATCGGACCCACGCAGCCAGCTTGGGAAGCTGGAATTCTACCATTGAATCACACCCGCTTATCAGATAGATGAAAATCAAGATTTATTATAGCATAAATCGATAAATAGCACAAGACTTTATTCTAAAATTTGTTGGTTAATTTCTTAAGTGGCTCTTGCTAATTGCGATCAATTTTGTTACTCTTGTAACGTTGATTACTTATTTAAAGGAATAAAACCAGCCGATTTTTAAAGTAAAACCTGCCAAGGCACATTGTACGTCTTTTCCACTTGTGTTTTATTCCATAAAATACAATCTCAAATTTAAACATTAAATTGTACACATTCTATAAACATAAGGGATGACGTTCATGAACATTAAAAATCTTCTGCTTGGCAAACCTTTAAAGAATACAGATATTAAAGGGCAAAAGCTTTCCAAGGCTTGGGGACTTCCTCTCATGGCTAGTGATGCGGTCTCCTCCGTGGCGTATGCCGGACAAGAAATCCTCCTGGTCTTGGTTCCTGTCATTGGACTAGGAGCCTTTCATTTTGTCCCTTGGATTGCCCTCTCTATCATGTTGCTGCTACTTATTTTGATTGTATCGTATTCACAAATCATCGACCATTACCCGAGTGGCGGTGGCGCTTACCTTGTTTCAAAAGAAAATCTAGGGAAAATGCCCTCTTTGTTGGCGGCCTCTTCCCTCATTATTGATTACATTATGACTGTAGCAGTCAGCGTCTCTTCTGCATCGGAAGCGATTGTCGCTGCTTTTCCCGGTCTTACTCCTGTAAAGATCTGGCTCGCTGTCGCTTTTGTACTCCTTGTTACACTGGGAAACTTGCGTGGCATTCAAGAGTCAGCCCGGCTGTTCGGTACACCGACTTATATCTTTATTGGTTGTTTGGCGCTGCTCATCATCGTGGGATTCATTCGACTCTTAACGGGCTCCCTTCATCCCATGGTGTATTCACCTAACATCACACAAGGACTCTCCAATTCCATGACTGGATTATCACTTGTTCTTATCCTCCGCGCCTTCGCCTCCGGGTGTTCGGCTTTAACGGGTGTTGAGGCTGTTAGTAACGCGATTCCAAACTTTAAAGAGCCTGCGCAGCACAACGCCAAGATGATCTTAGCCATGTTAGGCGGCGTTATCATCTTCTTGTTTGGTGGAACTACCCTTTTGGGATTAAAACTGCAGATCATTCCCGTCAATGGCACTACCATTCTCTCTCAGATTAGTACCATGGTCTTCGGAAATTCTTTTTTATTCTACTTTATCCAACTTTTTACCGCCATTATTCTAATCTTGGCAGCCAACACCGCCTACAATGGCCTTCCTCTGCTTCTTTATATTTTGGCCCACGATGGCTTTGTCCCGCGTCAGTTTAGTCACCGTGGCACGAAATTAAGCTTTTCCAATGGCATTATGTTTATTTGCATTGTGGCTATCTTACTGGTCGTCGTGTTCGGTGCCTCAACTCATCGTCTAATTCCTTTATATTCTGTCGGTGTATTTATCTCCTTTACCCTTTCACAGTATGGCATGTTTCGAAAGTGGCACAAATTGCGGGATAAAGGCTGGCAGCATAAGATGTGGATCAATGGCTTTGGCGCTTTGGTTACACTGGTCGGTGTGTGCGTTGTGATGTCCAGTAAATTTATAGACGGTGCCTGGATGATTGCCATTGCCATTCCTGTGTTAATGTTGATTATGAATTATATTAACAAACATTACGAAAAAGTTGGGGAAGAGCTTACATTAAAACGGTTCCACCCCTATTATGAGCAATCCGCTTCTCATAAAACACAAGCCATCGTCCTCATGCAATCCATTAACAAATCCTTACTCAAATCTCTTAACTATGCCAATGCCATTTCTGATAATGTCACGGTCCTACACATTTGCCGTCATGCCGAGCATGCAAAAGAACTGCAAAAGAATTGGGCCGACCTTGGTGTTCCTGCTAAATTAGAGATTGTGATCACACCATATCAAGACATCATTACCCCTCTTGATAAATATATTAAAACTCGTGAAAGGGCACTTAAACACGGTGATAGCCTCTCGGTTATTATTATTAAATTCATTTCCGAACATTGGTACGATGCGGTTCTTCATACGCAAACAACCTATTTTCTGGAACGTGTTTTATCGCGACACAAGAATGTTTCCTCTATCATCTTGCCTTTCCACTACAACCCTAATATTTCTCCTGAGGAGAATCGACGTAATTTGTTTGGCAACCAACGTAACTGAGCCGGAATGTTGCCGGTAAATCATAAAAAAGCAGCTCATCTGAGCTGCTTTTTTATGCGTTCAATCAGAATCATCATCCATTTGAGAGGAGTTTCCACCTTGTACATTAAGAACATTGAAATCAAAGGACAGACTGCACTGGCTCCGATGGCTGGTGTTTGCGATACTGCATTTCGTACAATTTGCAAAGAACATGGCGCCTCTTTTGTTGTTGGAGAGCTAACAAGTGCAAAGGGAATCGTCATGCAGGGAACCAAATCCGCCGAACTGTTGAACGTCACTCCCTATGAAAAGCCTATGGCTGTCCAACTTTTCGGCAATGATCCTGAAATCATGGCTCAGGCGGCCATCAAGGCTCTTTCTTACTCTCCAGACATCATTGATATTAATATGGGATGTCCTGCACCAAAGGTCGCTGGGAATGGCTGTGGGAGTGCTCTCATGAAAGACCCTGAATTAGCCGGCCGTATTGTGCGCCGTATGGTAGAATCCGTTCCCGTACCCATTACCGTAAAAATCCGAAAAGGTTGGGACTCTCAACAGATCAATGCCGTAGAGGTGGCACGTATTGCCGAAGCAAATGGGGCAGCAGCCATTGCTATCCATGGAAGAACACGTGCCGATCAATATGCTCCCCCTGCGGATTGGAATATTATCCGTTCCGTCAAAGAGGCTGTCCGGATTCCCGTCATAGGGAACGGTGACGTGGATTCTCCACAAGCAGCTGCCCGCATGATCGAACAGACCGGATGTGACCTCGTCATGATAGGCCGTGCAGCACGAGGCCGTCCATGGCTCTTTAATCAAGTAGAGACCTATTTACGCACTGGCAAACTATTACCTGATCCAAGCCTTATGGAACGCATGCAGGTCATGTTAAAACACATCCGTCTACTTTGCCAGATAAAAGGAGAGCGCGTTGGCATGCGAGAAGCACGCAAACACGCTGCTTGGTATATGAAAGGCCTTCATGGTGCTGCCTCTCTTCGCGGTGAAATTTGTTCCTTAACCACCTTTTCGGCACTCGAAGGCCTGGTTTCACGCGTTCTTTCTATGCCGTCTTATAATTAAATGATTTTCCAAAACAAAGTGGCGATCAAGGCACCAAAAACCGCACAAATGGCGTAACGCAGAATCAACCGTCTCTTCCTGCGTTGCCCCCTTCCCTCTCTTTGCGCATGGCAATACTCATCAATAATTCTGGCAGCTTCCCCTGCCAATGTTTGCTCGGACAAAGCATAGGGAAAATCTGCACGAACAAAAAATAGGGCTCTTTCAAAAAAACGATTTCCAGTATCTCTCACATCTATAATTTTTCTTTCCACACCTTTTGTCAAAGCAATCCCCTCCGCAGTATATTGGGCCTACCTTATCTAGAAGATTAGGGTAGGTATTTTTTTACATATCTTTATTCTGGGATTTTCAACGGAAAATATACATCTTTCCAGAAAATTTTTCCATATGAGAATAGGTTGACATAAGAGATGTTGAAAACTCTGTGGAAAAAGTGGAAAAGTCGTTTAAAAAATCGCCAAAAACCCTTAGAAATCCCAAATATCCGGGGGAAATCTTATCCACACCCCAAAATTCGACATATTATGTTAAGCCCCCGCCGGGCAAAATATGCCCCTTGTGAAAACAAAAAACGCGAAGTGGAAAACCACTTCGCGCTTTTTAAGTCCAATCCGCTTTGGTTTGGAATGTAGATTAATACATGCCACCCATAGCCGGATTTGGCATTGCTGGTGCTGCTGCTGGTGCATCCTCTTTCTTATCTGCCACCAAAGATTCTGTTGTCAGAACCATTGCTGCCACAGAGGAAGCATTCTGCAAAGCACTACGGGTTACTTTCGTTGGATCAACGATACCGGCTTCAAACATGTCTGTGTAGACTTCTTTTGCCGCATTGAAACCATAGTTAACCTTATTAGAATTCAAAATTTTATCGATGATAACGGAGCCTTCCAAGCCTGCGTTAGAAGCAATCTGGCGGATTGGTTCTTCCAGGGACTTCAAAACAATTGCTACGCCTGTTTTCTCGTCAGAATCCTCTTCGGATTCAAACAGAGCTTTTACAGCAGGTAATGTATTAATCAATGCTGTTCCGCCACCGGCCACAAGACCTTCTGCCACGGCTGCTTTAGTTGCTGCCAGTGCATCCTCAATACGGAGTTTTTTCTCTTTCATTTCGGTCTCGGTTGCTGCGCCAACGCGAAGCACTGCCACGCCGCCTGCCAATTTGGCAACACGCTCTTGCAGTTTTTCTTTATCGAAATCGGAAGTAGAAGCCTCGAGCTGTGCACGGATCTGTGCAACACGCTCTTTAATGGCCTTGCTGTCTCCAGCACCCTCTACAATTGTGGTATTCTCTTTGGTAACTTTAACCTGGCGTGCGCGCCCCAACTGAGCCATGGTGGCATCTTTCAGTTCCATGCCCACATCGCTTGTAATCACCTGACCGCCGGTCAAAATGGCAATATCCTGCAACATGTCTTTACGACGATCGCCATAACCTGGTGCTTTTACAGCTACACAAGTAAAGGTGCCACGCAGTTTATTGACAATCAAAGTGGAGAGTGCTTCGCCTTCTACATCCTCGGCAATAATGACGAGTTTTTGTCCAGCTTTAACAATCTCTTCGAGAAGTGGCAGAATGTCCTGAACGGCAGAGATTTTTTTATCTGTAATCAAAAGCAATGCATCATCGATGACTGCTTCCATTTTCTCTGTATCTGTTGCCATATAAGGAGTAACATAACCACGATCAAACTGCATACCTTCTACAACATCGCAAGAAGTATCTGCTGTTTTTGAATCTTCAACAGTAATAACGCCGTCGCTGGTCACTTTCTCCATTGCCTCTGCAATCAGCTTACCAATAAAGGCATCACCAGCAGAAATAGTTGCAGTGCTCTCAATATCTGAAGTACCGCTGACCTCTTTAGAGTTCTTCTTCAAGGTTTCAACTGCAATATCAACTGCTTTTTGAATTCCACGTTTAATGGACATTGGGTTCGCACCTGCTGCCACATTCTTCATACCTTCGCGAATCAATGCCTGCGCAAGCAAAGTTGCCGTTGTCGTCCCATCGCCGGCTACATCATTTGTCTTGGTTGCTACTTCTTTTACTAGCTGTGCACCCATGTTTTCAAACGGGTCTTCCAG
>DOXU01000083.1 GCA_003518885.1 Oscillospiraceae bacterium | reverse complement strand
GTTATAACTGGCGGATAACCGCGCGATTCTTGCGGCCTCCGCTTGGAGCTCAATAGCGTCAACCTGACAATCATGATGGTCTCGGCACCAAAGCAAAGGAATGATGCCACAACCGCTGCACAAATCAGCGAGTTTCCATTTGTTTTTGGGGGCAGAAAACCAAGCTAAGAGCACCGCATCTTCCCCAAAACAATATGAGGCAGAGACATAGATGTTAATTTTTTTCCCCAAAGGTTCCAAATGAAGAGTATTTTTCATTCTAATTTGCCTTTCGGAGCTATAGATAATGTTGCGATTATCATTTGTTTTAAAAAAGAAACCTGCGCAAGTTATACGCAGGTTTCTTTTTTAAAACGCAGAAAATATAATTATTTCTGCTGAGGAGCCTGTACAGGACAGACACTCGCACATGTACCGCAATCAATGCAAGCAGATTCGTCAATTGTATATTGACTATCGCCTTCAGAAATGCAGGACACCGGGCATTCGCTAGCACAAGCGCCGCAGCTAATGCAATCGGAACTAATTTGATAAGCCATTCATCGCACCCCCTTATCGATACTTTACTCTTATTTTATCACTAAAATAGAAAAATTCAAGGACATTCTACAAACATAGATAAAAAAGTACTTTATCGTTTCTTTTTCGAGGAATGTCGATTGTGAGAATGCTCAGATTTTTGGCTGCCATTTGCCGTGTCTTTGTTTTTGGATTCGCTATGTTTAAAATTATGATTTTTAGAAGGTTTTAAGACATCTTTTTGAAAAACCTTGGGTGGGGCATCGGGTTCTTTATCCATCCGAACTTTCAATTCACCTTTTAATAGATGAACTTCAGAAACCGTTCCGCGTCCTTCCGGAGTTTCTACTGTGGCACCAATTTTTGGTGTGTTTTTAATTAAATCAGAGTACGCATTTTCCTCAAATTTAAGGCAACACATCAATCGGCCACATGCGCCGGAAATTTTAGTCGGATTTAAAGAAAGTCCTTGTTCTTTTGCCATTTTGATGGAGACCGGTTGAAAATCTCCCAAAAATGTATTGCAACAAAATGGTTTGCCGCAAACGCCAAGTCCGCCCAGCATTTTCGCCTCATCACGTACACCTATTTGACGTAGCTCAATACGCGTACGGAAGATAGAGGCCAAATCTTTAACTAATTCTCGGAAATCAATTCGGCCATCTGCCGTGAAGTAAAAAAGAACCTTATTGTTATCGAAAGTGTATTCTGTATCGATAAGTTTCATGGCAAGTCCATGTTCAGCAATCTTTTTCAAACAAATTCGAAAGGCTTCTTTTTCCTTGTGTGTGTTTTCACGTAAGTGTTGCATATCCTCAACGGTGGCTAACCGTAATACACTTTTAAGGGGCTGATTAAGTTGATTATTCTCCACCTCATGTGCAGGCATTACAACTTCTCCGCATTCTACGCCACGAGTTGTTTCCACAATAACATGTTCACCAGTCGTAAATGCAATTCCGGCTGGATCAAAATAATAAATTTTTCCCACATTTTTAAATCGAACACCGATAATTTCGGTCATAATCATTCTCCATTATAAAAACGGTTCTATAACCTCTTTTTAAGAAATTTAGGAAGCAGTTTTTATCTTCCATAGGTTTGAAAATAAACAAGTTAATAATAAAGCTTTATTTGCATAGCGTTCAGCAGCAATGCGAATACGGGAAGCCTCTTCTCTCAGAGAAAATAAAACGGTGCGTGAAAAGCTTTGTGCAAGTTTTTGTGCTTGCTCTGAACATCCAGAAAGTGCCGCTTTTTTCCCTTCGCGCCAAACGAGTGCATCACGAAAGAGGAGAGGCAACATAGAAAGAAATGCCGCATTTAGTTCGGCATCTTTTTCTAAAATACCCGAAAGGCGTAGAAAGGCATAGGGATGACTTTCTATTAAAGCCTTTACAAAATCGGAATAGAATAGCTGAGAATCAGCGAGGTGCTTGTCATGTAATCTTTTTTCAGCAACACCAATAAGCCCACCTGCCATACGAACGGCTTCATGAACTTGTTCTGGTTCCGTCTGATGGCGTTCAAGTAAAAAATTCAAGGCCTCGTTTTCTGAAACGGGCTGCATGGAAATTTCCACACAGCGCGATCGTACCGTAGGGAGCAATTGAAAACGACTATTGCACACCAGCAAAAAGAGAACGGAAACGGGAGGCTCCTCCAGTAATTTCAAAAGAGCGTTTTGAGCTTGTTCTCGCATCTGTTGTACTTGAAGCAAAATATATACTTTGCATTTGGCGTCATTTGCACCAATAAAGGCAGAAGCGCGAATTTTGCGGACACTCTCTACTGAAAAAGTGCGCCCTTTCGATTCACCGCCGATTTCTATAATATCCGGATGGTGCGAAACAGCAGCATTTAAGCATTGCCTGCAAACACCACACGGCTTTTCACCTTCTCCTTCACAGACGGTTGCCTGAGCTAAAATGTGAGCAAAAGTACGTCTGCCGGAGCCATCTGGACCATCAATAATAATCGCGTGGAGCACTTGACCGGATTTAAAAATTCTATCAGCCCAATTTTTATCATGTTGATTTCCAACAAGACCCGAAAAATACATGATGATTAAACCTTTTCGAAACGTTCCACAGGTAGTACAAAAACGGTTGCACCACCCACAGAGACTTCAATCGGCATTGGAGAAAAGGCTCCCACGCCGTAGTAAAGCTCGGTCGGCATTATTTGGGTACGCTTTTTGCTATACTTGGAAATTACATCTAAAACAGATTGAACCTTTTCATCTTCTACAC
>DOXU01000018.1 GCA_003518885.1 Oscillospiraceae bacterium | reverse complement strand
AAGTCTTTATATTAATCGAATTTTATATCATTGAATTAAAAGCGGGATTTCCCGTTATAATTATTTGAAAGGCGGTAAAACGATGGGCAGACTTTTTGGAACCGACGGCGTGCGTGGTATTGCCGGCACAGAACTGAATTATTCACTTGCCATCAATATTGGAAGAGCAGCTGCCATGGTGCTCACAGAAACTACCAATCATCGTCCACGCATTGTTATTGGAACGGATACACGTGCTTCAGCGGATATGTTAGAAAGCGCACTAGCGACAGGATTTTGCTCTGTTGGTGCAGACGTGATGATGCTTGGCGTTATCCCTACACCAGCTGTAGCCTACCTAGTTCAAAAATATGAGGCAGATGCTGGTGTTATGATCTCTGCCTCTCATAATCCAATGGAATATAACGGAATCAAATTATTTAGCAACGAGGGATACAAACTTTCAGACAAACTGGAAGAGAAAATTGAAGCGATTGTTTTAGATAAAACGGAAAAACCTCCTGTTTGCACGGGCGGCGCAATTGGGCGTATTACACATGTTCGAACGGCAGCTAAAGATTATGTTCGCCATTTAGTGGGCTTGTCCACTGTAGATTGTTCAGGCCTTCGATTCGCAATTGATTGTGCCAATGGCTCAGCCAGTGTAACTGCTCCTTTGCTTTTTGCCGCCCTCGGTGCAGATTGTGAAATTCTTTCCGCCGCACCAGATGGCACAAATATTAATCGAGACTGTGGGTCCACTCATTTGAAGAGCCTCCAGGATTTTGTCGTAAAAAAACATCTAGACTTCGGTTTGGCCTTCGATGGCGATGCGGACCGCTGCTTAGCAGTAGATGAAAATGGGGCTATATTGGACGGGGATAAGCTCATTGCTATTTTTGCACACGAGATGAAAAAAAATAAAACCCTTACAGATGATACAGCCGTCGTCACTATTCTCTCTAATCTAGGATTCTTTCATTTTGCCCAACAAAACGACATACATATTGAAACCACAAAAGTAGGCGACCGTTACGTATTGGAATCGATGCGAGCGCATAACTACGCAATCGGTGGTGAGCAATCTGGTCATATTATTTTTCTGCATGATTCTACCACAGGAGACGGTGAACTTACCGCCATCCGCTTTATTAGCGCAATAAAAGAAAATGGAATCAAAGCCTCTGCACTTGCCTCTATTATGCAAACCTATCCACAGGTGATGGTCAATGTTCCGGTAACTCCAGAAGACAAAGAAAAACTTTGCACAAATAATACCGTACAGAAGGCAATCGATGAAGCCGAAAAATCCCTTTCTGGCGATGGCCGCATTTTGCTGCGCGCTTCGGGAACAGAACCGCTCATCCGTGTCATGGTTGAAGGAGAAAATCTGGACCTTATTGAAAAATTGGCAAATGACGTTGCTAATGTTGTAAAAGCACAGATGGAGGCTTAAAAGCAATGCGCGAAGCGTCAAAATGGAAAGATTATGCGATTCTTGATACATCGGACGGAAAAAAACTGGAACGCTGGGTAGACTATACTTTGATTCGTCCCGATCCACAAGTTATTTGGAATACACCGCGTGGAACGGCCTGGCAACATGCAGATGGGCAATATTTTCGTTCAAAACAAGGTGGCGGACATTGGGAGGCAAACCTTCCTGCCAAATGGGCCATCTCATATGGTCCCCTACATTTTTGGCTTAAACCAATGGGATTCAAGCATACTGGTCTTTTCCCAGAACAAGCGGTTAACTGGGATTTCATGCGAAGTACAATACAAAGGGCTGGTAGACCCATCTCTGTTCTCAATTTATTTGCCTATACAGGGGGCGCAACGCTTGCCTGCGCGGAGGCGGGTGCACACGTAGTTCATGTAGACGCTTCTAAAGGTATGGTCAATTGGGCAAAAGAAAATGCCGCCCTATCTGGGTTAAAGGAACACCCCATTCGTTACCTGGTGGATGACTGTGCCAAATTTGTTTCCCGTGAAATAAGGCGAGGGCATCACTATGATGCTATCATTATGGATCCTCCCTCTTATGGCCGAGGACCAAGTGGAGAAATTTGGAAATTAGAGGAGACTCTTTTCCCTCTTCTAGCACAAGCCGCCCAACTTTTATCTGAAGATCCACTATTTTTCGTTTTGAATTCTTACACCACTGGCCTTTCTCCGTCCGTAATGGCTTATATGTTGGGAGTCACTGTGGCAAAGGGCAGAAAAAAAGGGCACATTTCTGCCGATGAAATTGGGTTACCCGTCAAAGAGACTGGTCTTACCCTTCCTTGTGGTGCGACAGCGATTTGGGAAGCCAAACCGCTCGAATTCAAATAATTTTTTGACACAACAGACGAAAACAGTATAATAAAAGGGAAGACTGCCCTTCCCGATTCATGATGAAAAGAGGCGCTCAATCCAACATGGAAAACATTATTGAAGCAAAAAATGTTTCTTTTTCCTATCCGCTGGATGAAACAACACGCCTGCAAGCACTAAAAAATGTAAGTTTGCAGATTCCAAAAGGGCAGTTTCTCGCTATTTTGGGACATAACGGCTCTGGAAAATCGACCCTTGCGAAGCTTTTTAATGCGATTTTAACGCCTGAGCAAGGAGATGTTTACGCACTGGGAATCAATACTCATGATGAAACGCGGGTATACGATATTCGCCAACATGTGGGCATGGTTTTTCAAAACCCGGATAATCAAATCGTTGCAACTGTTGTAGAAGAAGATGTTGCTTTTGGACTTGAAAATTTGGGCATTCCCACAGCAGAAATTCGCAAACGCATTGACGAGGCACTCAAGCTTGTTGGTATGTACGAATACCGAAACGAGGCGCCCCATCATCTTTCTGGCGGACAAAAACAACGCGTCGCCATTGCCGGCGTTTTGGCTATGCATCCAGATTGTATTGTTCTGGATGAGCCCACTGCCATGCTCGACCCTAAAGGACGCAAAGAAGTTATGCGTACCCTACGAGAATTGCATACTGCTGGTACAACCGTTGTGCTTATTACACACTTTATGGAAGAGGCTGTACAGACTGATCGTATTGTCGTTATGGAACATGGAGCTGTCATACTTTCTGGCACACCAAAGGAAATATTCGGAAATATTCCTTTATTGCATTCTGTCGGCCTAGATGTTCCACAGGTGACAGAACTTTCCTATGAATTGAAAAAGTGTGGACTCCATCTTCCAGAAAACATTTTAACCGTCAACGAATTGGCTAATGCATTGGCCGACCTTTTGGGGGGATCGCGTTGCCCATCATTCAAACAGAAGATTTAACTTATTTATACGGTGTTGGTACACCATTTGAAAAAACTGCCCTCAATCATATCAACCTTTCTATCGAAGAAGGGGAATTTGTCGGCGTAATCGGTCACACCGGTTCCGGAAAATCGACCTTACTTCAACATTTTAATGGCCTGATAAAGCCAAGCGCGGGCCGTGTTTTAATTGACGGAAAAGATATTTGGGAAAAAGGTGCAAATAGACAGGCCTTACGCTTCTCGGTTGGCCTCGTTTTCCAATATCCAGAATATCAGATTTTTGAGGAAACTGTTTACAAGGATGTTGCCTTTGGCCCCCGAAATATGGGACTTTCTGAAAAGGAAGTGGATATTCGTGTTAGAGAAGCCGCTACTTTTTCTGGTGTGGAAGACAGCTGGCTAGAAAAATCGCCTTTTGCCCTTTCTGGCGGACAAAAAAGGCGGGTGGCAATCGCGGGTGTTTTGGCCATGCGTCCAAAAGTTCTTATCTTGGACGAGCCCGCCGCTGGTTTGGATCCGCGGGGGCGCGACGCCATTCTTGATCGCATTTGCGACTATCAGCGTACACAAGGTACGACTGTTTTACTAGTTTCCCACAGTATGGAAGACATTGCCCGTATCGCAACTCGTGTATTGGTTATGGACAAAGGAAGCACCGCATTTTACGGTGATGTTTCCACTGTTTTTTCTCATGCTAAAGAATTACTTTCTATGGGATTAGATGTCCCACAGATTACACGTGTATTTATGCGTTTGCATGAAATGGGGCTCCCCGTGCAGCCTTCTATCTACACCGTTGAACAAGGCAAAAATGAAATTTTGCGGGTTCTAAAGGAGAGAGAAACATGACACGGGATATTACGATTGGGCAATTTCTTCCCGGCGATTCTATCATCCATCGCCTTGACCCCCGCATCAAAACACTTTTGGCGTTGTTCTACATGGTTACTTTATTTGTTGCGCAGAGTGCCGTAGGGCTTGCTATTTCTGCACTATTTATTTTATTTGTCGCAGTATTAGCGCATATTCCTTTTCGTATGCTGCTTTCAGGGATCAGGCCACTCATTATCATCATTATCATTGCTGGCGTATTCAATATGTTCTATATTCCAGGACACGCGCTTTGGCACTTTGGTATTTTGACGATTACACGTGAGGGCATTGGAACAGCTGCTTTTATGGGCATTCGTGTGATTTTTCTTATTCTAGGTGCTTCTATGCTTACCTACACTACCTCACCCATTTTATTAACAGATGGACTGGATAGCATGCTCTCTCCCCTTGCAAAATTGCATTTTCCAGTCCATGAGCTGTCCATGATGATGACCATCGCTCTGCGATTTATTCCAACTTTGACAGAAGAAACACAAAAAATCATGCAGGCACAAAAAGCACGTGGTGCCGATTTCGAAAGCGGCAATATCCTACGGCGAGCTAAAGCGCTCTTACCTATTCTTATTCCACTTTTTGTTTCTGCTTTTCGCCGGGCAGACGAATTAGCCCTCGCAATGGATTGTCGTTGCTACCGTGGTGGAGAAGGGCGGACTAAATTGCACATTCTCCGCCTTCAAAAAAGAGATGGGCTGGCTGTTTGCACCTCAAGCTTACTTTTTGTCATTGTACTCACTTTAAATTTCGTCCTTCCTCATGCATATTGAACGACGGAAAGGGGGATTTACTTGCGGAATTTACTGCTTTGGCTGCGTTTTAAAGGAACAGCCTATCATGGCTGGCAAGTACAGAAAAATGCCATAACCGTGCAGCAAACGCTTCAAGAAGCCCTGAAAAAAATTCTTGGTGAACAACCCCCTGTCACCGGCTGTAGCCGGACTGATGCCGGTGTCCATGCCTTCTCTTATGCTTGTAACATTCGGACAAAGAATATCATTCCTTGTCGAAATCTTGTGCGAGCACTGAACACTTGCCTCCCAAAAGACATTGCTGTTTTTTCCTGTGAAGAAATGCACCCCGCCTTTCATGCACGCTACTCTGCCTCAGGAAAAGAGTATATTTACCGCATTTGCCATGCTCCTCAGCGTGATCCTTTCGAATTAGGCTATGCCTGGTTTTATCCTTATCCATTGGAGATCAATACTTTAAAACAGGCAGCCTTACAATTTAGGGGAACGCATGACTTTTCCGCCTTTTGTGCTGCAGGAAGCAGCGTAAAAGAGACCGTTCGCACCGTTTCTTTCGCCCAAATTGAGGAAAAGGAAGATTTGATCATTTTCCGTGTGCGAGCTGATGGTTTTCTCTACCACATGGTGCGCATTATGGTTGGCACTCTGATAGAAGTAGCACGCGGTCGATTTGACCTGACGAGTATTCCCGCAATCATTGATTCCAAAAAGCGAGAAAATGCCGGCCCAACCGCCCCGGCGGAAGGCCTTTACCTTTCCCGTATTTTGTATTAGATTCATTATGATCCATATGATCCATTACTTTTCAACAAAATTGACATAACTTGTGAATATAGAATCTCTTTTATTTTCGGATTTATCCGTTTCGTCCAAAAAAGCAGGAGGAAATAAGCGTGCAAACAACATCGAATGATCAGCGAAACAAGTCAGACTCCGATCGGCTGATTCTTTACAAAGATTTGCGTGAGGCTCGTCAAAAAAAGATTTCTCGTCGTCGTCGTCGGACAGTGGCTGTAATTGTTGCCTTTATTCTTATTCTGCTTATTTATATCAATTGGGATAATATTATTCCAACAGAAGCTTCGGATTCCATTCAGGGATTTCTTACACAAAGTTCTGTCAATCACTTCCCAGTTACTATCCCCAGTGGCAATTTGAAAAATGCTGCTCCTTTTGGAAGTAACTTGGCTGTTTTGACAAATACTTCTTTTTATTTATACTCGAATTCAGGTTCCCAACTGGTCAGGCGTCAACACAGTATGGATGATCCACAAATCTGTACAGCGGGATCCCGCGCACTCTTATACG
>DOXU01000099.1 GCA_003518885.1 Oscillospiraceae bacterium | reverse complement strand
TATATACTGTACTGCAGAAAAGTTGTACCTCGGAGTCCTGGAAAACAAATCCAACTTTTCGGTGGTAAGAAACTGCCGCGGCTTTTTGCAAATATTTTTCATCTATCTGCTTATTAAAAGCCGTAAATGTTCCATTGGTCGGGAAAATAAGACCCGCAAGTATTTTTAGAAGAGTAGATTTCCCACAGCCGTTTGCGCCTAGGATGCTAAGGCACTCTCCGTTTTTTATGTTAAGATTGAAATTTTTTAGGACGGGTTCGCATTCTGGATAGGCAAATGTAATATCTTCGAGTCGAAAGATAGTTTCATTCAAGATAAATGATCCTCCGAAGTCTACAAATTAAATTGGTAGATAGAAAAGCAAATTTAATACTCTAGTTAGGAAAAAAGCGGAAATTAAAACACAATAATATGTCCTAATTATCCGCCAAAATAAAGTAGTGATGATAAAAAATTGCTAGAAATTGCATTTAAATATTACTATGTTTAAGGGAATATGTCAATGGGTGATTCCATAATCGCCAAAATGAGAGCATCCACCGCCCATAAATTTAACAATTTCTATGGTGTCTCCATCCATTAATGCTAAGGTGTTCCATGTGCTTTTATCAGGGATTTCCCCGTTTCGTTCAACAACTACAGTGGAAATATCAATGTCATTTGCGACCAAATAAGCAGCTAAAGTTGTATTGGGGGTGACTTCTTGAAATTGGCCATTAATTTGCAGTTTCATGTCTAATCTCTCCTAAATCACTTCATTGTCAGAAAAGGCGCTGCAGTTCATTCACTTGTTCATGAATGTTTTGTGCTTCAACGATTTCCGTAACTAAAGCGGTACAATTTGCACCGTGTGCCAACACAGTTGGTAAGTTGTGCTTTTTAATACCACCAATTGCGACAAAAGGCAGATTAATCTCTTTTGTGACTGCATCAAGGTAAGAAAGACCAACCGGAGCGATTACATTTGTTTTAGTGTGTGTTTCAAAAATAGGGCCAACACCAATATAATCCGCCCCGCGCGTAACAGCATTACGGGCCTGCTCAATGCTATGGGTCGAAACACCAATTAGCATTTCGTTTCCGACTAAATTACGAACCGCTTCAATAGGCAAATCATTTTGTCCAATATGAACACCGTCAGCCTGTACAGCGATGGCCAAATCAATATGATCATCAATAAGGAACAAAGCATCAGCTTTTTTAGTCATCTCGCGTATGGATAAGCATTGTGCATATTGACGATCCATCGGCATGTCCTTTTCACGATACTGAATTACTTTCGTGCCACCTGCAAGCATTTCACGAACGACCTCGAGATTATCTCGGCCTTTGGAAAAGCGCTCCGCGGTGATACAGTAAAGGCCTTTGATGAAACGGTGCACCTTCTGTAATCTTCTATTCTCCTGTTCGGTCATACAGCAGTGCCCTCACGGTCCAGGGTTTGCCAATCCTTAAAAACGGGTAACCAGCCTTTTTTGCGAATGGATGCAGCAACTTCATCTACGCTGCGTTTATCCGAAATATCAAATTGATCATCCGATGTATGCTCTGCGTAGCCGCCAACTTCAGTGGAAGAGGCAGCTGACATCTTGGTGACACCTAATCCAATCAAGTTGTCACGGAAGGCAGGCTCTTCTCTTGTGGAGACAGTGATACCAATACGGGGAAGAAAGATGCGTAAAGCGGTCATAATTTGCACAATGTCACGGTCGCTTACAGTTGTGTATGGTTGGAATGAGCCAATATGTGCGCACAAACGTGGCAGAGAGACTGCAAAATCACAAGCATCATATTTATGCTGCAGGTAATAGACATGTAAACCAGTGAAAAATGCTTCAGATGGGAGTTCGTGCAGTCCCAAAAGCGCGCCCAATCCAATTGTACGCATTCCCGCTTTGCAAGCGCGTTCCGGCGCATCCAAGCGGAAATGATAGTTCGTTTTTGGGCCTCCTAAATGGACTTGTGCGTAACGCTCTTTATTGTAACATTCTTGGAACATAGTAAATCCATCAACGCCAGCTTCAACAAGCATTTTGTATTCTTCTGTTTCCAAAGGATAGACTTCAAGAGCAATGTTAGTAAAATATTTGCGTAACACTTTTACGCAATCTTTAATATAGCTTGGAGGGCTGACTTTTCGCGATTCTCCCGTGAGAAAGAGAATTTCTTTCATGCCTGTAGCAGAAATGGCGGCAGCTTCTTTGTCCACCTGGTCCAAAGAAAGGGCTGCTCGTTTAATCGAATTTGTGGCATTAAATCCGCAATATGCACAACGATTTACACAGTAATTGGCGAGATATAATGGGGCAAACATACAGATAACATGTCCAAATTGTCGAATAGTTTCGGCGTATGCACGTTGGGCCATTTGTTCCATAAAAGGAACGGCAGCGGGGGATAGCAGTGTTAAAAAGTCGAGGGGTTTTAATACTTTTTTATTCAAAACACGAAGGACGTCTTCTTTACGTGAAGAGGATAAATATCCTTTAAAATCAAAGTCGCGATAGGGTTCCATATATTGATAAAAGTCCAAAACAAAATCCTCCTTTTAAATTTAGGCTTGTTTTTCTGCCTCACCCAGAAATCCGGTTAGAGGAGAGGAAGCATTGGCACAAGTAGAAGTTGCGCCTAATCCGGCTAGGTAGGCTAGTCTTCCGGCCTGGACGGCCAG
>DOXU01000157.1 GCA_003518885.1 Oscillospiraceae bacterium | reverse complement strand
TAAGAGTTGGACGATTTACAAAATCTTCACATGGTTTGGTTACACATCCTGGTTTTATGCTGTTGTTTATTTCATTTTAATTGTTTTATTCAACTTCTTCTATGTAGCCATTCAGTATAATCCATATGAGATATCAAATAACATCCGCAAAAATAATGGCGGTATTCCTGGTATTCGGCCGGGGAAACCCACAGCCGAGTTCATTCAACGGGTGATTACTAGAGTAACGTTAATTGGTGCACTGTTTCTTGCAATAGTTGCGGTTTTGCCAATTGCAATCTCAGCAGGTGCCGGTTTGAATATTGCACTCGGCGGCACCAGTTTGCTGATTCTTGTTGGTGTGGCTTTGGATACAGCAAGACAGCTTGAGTCACAGATGATGATGCGGCATTATAAAGGCTTCCTTGATTAATGGATTCGTATCAACTATGCCCAACAGGAGGAAATTATGAATGTCATTTTATTGGGCG
Source organism: Oscillospiraceae bacterium (assembly GCA_003518885.1). Taxonomy (GTDB): domain Bacteria; phylum Bacillota; class Clostridia; order Oscillospirales; family Ethanoligenentaceae; genus Ethanoligenens. Next base: position 3,058 of record DOXU01000157.1, on the reverse strand, counting down.
CTCCTGGCGCAGGGAAAGGGACGCAGGCTGAGATTATCTCATCTTGTTTCCATATTCCGGTGGTCTCGACGGGAAACATGCTTCGTGAAGCAGTCAAAGACGGTACGCCGCTTGGCTTGAAAGCAAAATCCTTTATGGACGCCGGCGACCTTGTCCCGGATGCTGTCCTTGTGGGCATGATTCAGGAAAGGCTGCAACAGTCTGATTGCAAAAACGGGTTTATCCTTGATGGATTTCCACGTACTGTGCCGCAGGCTGAAGCGCTGGACAACATGGGCGTGAAAATCGACCATGTCCTTGAAATTCATGTGCCGGATGAACGTATTGTAGAGCGGATGTCTGGCCGCCGTGTTTGTGAAAAATGTGGCGCCTCTTATCATATCCAGTATCGTCCACCGGCACAAAGTGGTGTCTGCGATGTGGATGGCGGTAAACTGGTTCAACGTGTGGATGATGCCCCTGAGACGGTTAAAGTCCGTTTGGGAGTTTACCATAAACAAACAGAACCGTTGAAAGACTACTACGCAAAGCAGAAAAAACTCTCTATTGTAGAGGGACAAGAAAAAATTGTTGACACAACACATTTGACACTGCAAGCGTTAGAAGGTTAAGCATGATCGTTCTCAAAAATGAGCACCAGCTCGAAAAAATGCGTGATGCCGGGCGGATCTCCCAGCTTGCCCTTTTAGAAGGTGGCAAGCATGTGGAACCGGGTATCACAACTGGCGAGCTGGACCATATTATGCATAAATTCATTGTAAAAGCGGGCGCCGTGCCTTCTTTCCTCGGCTATGGTGGCTTTCCGGCTACCGCATGTATCTCAGTTAACAACGAGGTCATCCACGGAATTCCGGATAAAAAGCATAAAATTCAGGCAGGGGATATCGTCAGCATCGATGTTGGCGCCATTTATGAGGGGTTCAACGGAGATAATGCATGGACTTTTCCCGCTGGTGAAGTCAGTGATGAGGCGAAAGCTTTGATGGATGCCACGAGAGATAGCCTTTTCGAAGGAATCAAAATGGCAATCCCAGGTAATCGCATCGGGGATATTGGTCACGCTGTGCAATCCTATGTAGAACCACGCGGTTATTCCGTCGTTCGGAACTATGTGGGACACGGTGTGGGCGAGGATATGCATGAACAGCCAGACGTTCCGAATTATGGGCGCGGCGGCCATGGCATAAGGCTTGTTCCGGGCATGGTGATCGCGATCGAGCCCATGATCAATCAAGGCGGGGAAGCCGTTCACAGTTTGTCTAACGGGTGGACGGTTATAACGGATGATGGCAAATTGTCAGCCCATTTCGAACATACCATTGCTATTACAGCGGATGGCCCCGTCATTCTGACAGCCCCTTGATGGGGAGGCCCGTATGAAAATACAGACCGGTTGCGTTGTGTTGGCTTTGGCCGGACATGACAAGGGCGGCTGCTTTGCCGTGATTGATTGTGCAGATGACAGCCACGCGCTTATAGCGGATGGCCGAAGAAGAAAAGTAGAAAAACCAAAATGCAAACAATTTAAGCATTTACAAGCCGTGGGCGTCTTAGAGACGCCGGAAACGGGTACATGGACCAACCGCTTGCTGAGAAAAGCACTTGCTGAATTCGGCACGGGTTTGAATGCCACGGCGGCTTCCAGGGAGGGAATTTAGTTTGTCGAAAGACGATATGATCGAGCTTGAAGGCGTTGTAAAAGAAGCATTACCTAATGCAATGTTCCAAGTAGAGCTTCCTAATAACCACACGATCCTGGCGCATATCTCTGGTAAATTGCGCATGAATTATATTCGCATTTTACCGGGTGATAAAGTCACCGTGGAGATGTCCCCGTACGACTTAACTCGCGGGCGCATAACATGGCGCTCTAAATAAATACAGAGAACCACCCAGCCGCATAAAAGCGGCCATGAACAACCAATAAGGAGGGAAACCGCAAAATGAAAGTGAGACCTTCTGTAAAGCCTATGTGTGAAAAATGCAAGGTAATTAAGCGCAAAGGGCGTGTCATGGTGATCTGTGAGAACCCCAAGCATAAACAAAGACAGGGCTAAATGTCCATAAAAACATTGGAGGTGTAACCATATGGCTCGTATTGCCGGCGTGAACCTGCCCAACGAAAAGCGGGTAGAAATTGGCCTGACCTATATCTATGGAATTGGTCGGAAGTCCGCAGACGATATCCTGAAGGCCACCGGTATAAATCCGGATATCCGTGTCAAAGATTTGACAGAAGAACAGGTTTCTGCACTGCGTGAAGTGATCGATAAAAACTTCACCATTGAGGGTGATCTGCATCGTCGTGTCGCACTGGATATCAAGCGCCTGGTCGAAATTGGTTGTTATCGCGGCGTACGTCACCGCAAAGGCCTGCCAGTAAGAGGACAGCGTTCTAAAACGAATGCGCGTACTCGTAAGGGCCCGAAAAAGACGATTGCCAACAAGAAAAAGTGATCAGGGAGGGATAACAACATGGCTAATAAAGCTGTTGCCAAAAAAGGCGGCACAGCGGCGCGCAGACGCCGTGAACGTAAAAATATCGACCGTGGGGCCGCCCATATTCAGTCGACATTCAACAATACCATCGTTACCATCACCGACACGCAGGGCAATTCGGTTTCGTGGGCAAGCGCAGGTGGCTTAGGCTTCCGCGGCTCACGTAAAAGCTCCCCATTTGCAGCACAAATGGCAGCAGAGACCGCAGCTAAAGTGGCGATGGAACACGGTATGAAGACAATTGAAGTCTTTGTTAAAGGACCAGGCGCCGGCCGTGAGGCAGCAATCCGTGCATTGCAGGCCGCTGGTTTGGAAGTTAACATGATTAAAGATGTAACGCCTATTCCACATAACGGATGCCGCCCGCCGAAAAGACGGCGTGTCTAAGATAACAACAGGAGGTGTTTTAAGTTTATGGCAAGATATACGGATTCCGTTTGCAAACTGTGCCGTCGAGAAGGACAAAAACTTTTCTTAAAAGGCGAGCGTTGCTATTCGGATAAATGCTCCGTCGGCCGTCGCAGTTATCCGCCTGGCCAGCATGGGCAGGAAGGTAAGA
>DOXU01000232.1 GCA_003518885.1 Oscillospiraceae bacterium | reverse complement strand
GAATGAGATAACAAATTTTATTATAAGGGGGAGGTGGCAAATGAATAAGAAATTGGTGTTAAAAATCGTGTTGGGCCTTGGTCTGACAGTCGTCATGATCTATTTAAGCGCAAATGCATTGGGAAGTTTGAATCCAAAGGTACTTCTTCAAAGAAACATAGACTGGCGCATGGCCGGATTTTCAACACTTTTATTTGGTTTGTCACAAATTGTTCGTTCTTTTGTTTATCCTTTTGGGATCGATAACTCCTTATCTTTTGGCACAGGTTTTCGTGTTGTGACAATTGGAAACCTCGCTAATATGTTTTTGCCATTAAGACTTGGTGAAGGATTACGTTTTGCCTTCTTTCCACATTACTATACAGCAACCAAACGGACAGAAATGATTATGATTCCTGGTGCAGCGGATGTTGTGGCTATTTTGCTTATTTCTATGGTGACTGTTCCTTTGGCCGGAAATATCCATCCGGGGACTGTACAGGTATTAAAAATAGCTGCTATTATTTTGATCGTTTTAGCTGGTTTGATTTCATTTTTTTGTGCACTGGTGAAGAGTTTGCGAAAAAAGGTTATTCGTTTATTAACACCGGGTTTTGGAAGAATGATTGGTTGGGTGTTTTGTACCTGGGTGCTTTCGCTTGCGTCTACTTGGCTAGGTATTATGGCGTTTCATTTTTCGGCGATTGAGACAGCAAGAATGGCTTTTGCTGTTTTTGCCACCTCTAATTTGATTATGTTTATCCCATCTAGCCCAGGCGGTTTAGGACTTTTCGAATATGCTGTGTCAATCTCTCTGACCTTTTTTGGCATGCATGAGTCCACGGCAGTGCCGATTGCTCTTTTATTGCATGCAGAGCAATACGTTGTTCTTTTACCGTTAGGAATTATCGCTTATCTCTCCAGTCTACATTTACCTGGACGTGCTAAAGCTTTGCACAAAGGCACATGATTTTTCGTCATATATGTCGGGATATCTTGACAAATGTCTGTGCGAGAATATAATAATAGGATTGTTTATTGTGTAGTTCGACCCATTTTGACATGGAAAGATAGGGGGACATCATGCCGAAAACCCGGGTGTTAGGAATCTCTTATGAGAATGTAACACTGGAAGAGGCTGTTGAAGACGTAATGAGCCTTGCGGCGAATAGGCGGTTAGGACAAGCCGCCTATGTTGTTACGCCTAATCCGGAAATTTCAGAAGCTTGTATAAAGGATGAGCGACTCGCTAAAGCAATTGCAGAAGCAAATTACATCGTCCCAGATGGTATAGGCGTTATTATTGCTTCTAAAATCATTGGTTCTCCATTAAAGGAAAGAGTGGGCGGATTTGATCTTGCCACAGCACTTTTACCACAAATTGCTGAACAGGGATTACGTCTTTATTTGCTGGGGGCAAAACCCGGTGTGGCAGAAAAGGCCGCTGAGAATATACGAAAACGTTTTCCTAAAATTAGGATTACAGGTACGCAGGACGGATATTTTCAAAGTGAAAAACTTGTTGTTGATGCCATCTCTAATGCGGGGGCGGATATTGTATTTGTTGCTCTTGGTTCACCAAAACAAGAATATTTTATGGCGAAATATCGAGATATTTTGCCTGCTAACCTTTTAATGGGCATTGGTGGAAGTCTGGATGTTTTTGCAGGAGTTGCTAAGCGGGCGCCAAATATTTTTATTTGGCTAAATCTTGAATGGTTCTATCGCCTGCTTTGTCAGCCGTGGCGTTTTGCTCGTATGCTCAAATTGCCAAAATATCTATTAGGAGCATTAAGTGACCGTTTCATAAAACAAAGTAGAAGGAAGAAAGATATATGAAAGTTGAATTGCTATCTTATTCACCCAATCCAGAAAAGTTGGCTGCGGCTGCGGCAAAGCTTTGCTATTCGTCCAGTAAAATTGAGGATATCTGGGACGGATTTGATGAGGAAAAAACGGCTTCTTATTTGGAGATGATTGCTAGTCTTGGGCATGAAAGTGTAATAGAGCATGCGAATTTCACTTTTGGCTTACAGGGAGTTTCTCGATCGCTTTTGGCTCAAATAACGCGGCATAGGCTGGCGTCTTTTAGTGTTCAAAGCCAACGGTATGTTCGTGAGAATGCATTTGCTTATGTCATTCCGCCGGAAATTGAGCGTATTCCTGAGGCGCGAGAAGAATTTGTTCGTGCCATGGAAGAAACGCAAAGACACTATACTCGTTTGGCTACAATTTTAAAAGAAAAAAATGCAGCGGGAATGGAAAAGACGAAACGAGCAAATTCTAAGGCGGAAAAAGCTGCTATTGAAGATGCTCGTTTCGTTCTGCCAAATGCTTGTGAGACAAAGATGATTTTCACCATGAATGCAAGAGAACTTTTGCACTTTTTCAGATTGCGTTGTTGCGAGCGTGCACAGTGGGAAATCCGTGCTGTGGCCTGGGATATGTTTGCACTCTGCTTAAAAGTGGCTCCACATCTTTTTGCTCACAGCGGGCCGAGCTGTGTAGCAGGGGAGTGTTCAGAGGGTAAAATGAGTTGTGGAAATGTGGCAGAAGTCCGTGCAAGAGCCGCTGCCATGATAAAAAACGGCTGATTTCCTGAGGAATATATATGGGAAAAATTTTTTGTATTTTAGGAAAAAGTGGTGCAGGTAAGGATACGGTTTTTCAAGGATTTCTCTCGAAACATTCTGATGATTTTCGGCCAATAGTGGAGTATACAACAAGGCCAAAACGTCCAAAGGAGATTAATGGAAAATCCTATTATTTTGTGGCAGAATCTATTTTTTCTAAATTAAGAGAAAAGGGAAAAATCGTTGAGGAACGTGTTTATCACACTACTCGAGGCGTTTGGCGCTATGCGACAGTAGACGATGGAAAAATTGATTTTTCCATCGGAAATTATCTCACAATTACAACACCGCCTGCGCTAGCCGCTTTACGATCACGTTTTGGCGATCATGCAGTTATCGCCCTCTATTTAGAAGTGGAAGACGGTCTTCGTTTGAAACGATTAATCCATAGGGAAGAAAAAAGTGATGCGCCTGATTACGCAGAATTATGCCGCCGCTTCTTATCAGATGAACGGGATTTTTCTATTTCCGAATTGGGTCGTTATCGCATTAAGTATCATATCTCCAACCGAAAGCTCGCAGATTGTATTCGTTGCATAGAAAAAATCGTGAATGAAGTGCTTTCCAAATAAATGAAAGTGCAAAGTGCAAATTCACATAGTATATTAATGAGGCTATTTATGATAAATTTTCATATACCAGAAATTGCAGACAAACCTAAAATTGATGCGGCCTTTTTTAACAGCAATTGTCGATCAGATGATTACTGTTTTGGCAATTTATTTATTTGGCGAAATCACTTTAAAACGCGCGTTGCTTTTTTAGGTGAATTGCCACTGGTGGCGTTCGACGATGGTCCACATAATTTAGCTCGCTATCTATTTCCAATTGGAAATGGAAACAAAAAAGAGGCCATTCATATCCTTTTTGAACAACCGGACGCTCGTCGCCCTTTTACATTTGCAGGCGTGACAGATGAAATGAAGATGGAAATAGAAGAATTATTTCCAGAAAAATTTTCGTTTGAATTGAATCGTAATC
>DOXU01000089.1 GCA_003518885.1 Oscillospiraceae bacterium | reverse complement strand
TTCTATGCGAAAAAGTCCGGATATTGCTGTTATCACCAATATTTCACCCAATCACCTTGATATGCACAAAAATATGGAAGAGTATATAAATGCCAAACGAAATATCTTACTTCATCAGGATGGTTTTAGTCGAACTATTTTAAATTTAGATAATGCCATCACGGAGCCGATGCAAGATAATGTGCGTGGACAATTGTTTGGATTTAGTACCAAAAAGGCATTATCCTATGGTGCATATGTTGATAAACAAGGGACTCTGTGGATGAACGATGGAAAACAGAATACGCGCATTATGAAAGAGAATGACATCGTTATTCCAGGCAGTCATAATGTTGAGAATTATCTAGCTGCGACTGCTGCCGTTTGGGGATTGGCAACGCCAGAGGATATTCGTGCGGTGGCAGGTAGTTTCCCAGGCGTGGAACACCGAATTGAGTTAGTTCGTGAAGTTGAGGGTAGCCGTTACTATAATGATTCAATCGCCACAACGCCTACTCGTACAATTGCTGGTCTTCAATCTTTTAAAAAGAAAATTATTCTAATTGCAGGCGGATATGATAAAAAGATCCCGTTTGATGTGCTGGGCCCAGCCGTTGTGAAACATGTTAGCAACCTCATTTTACTTGGCTCAACTGCTAACAAAATAGCAAATGCGGTTCGTTCTGTAAAAGAATATCATGAAGATATTTTACCTATCCAATTCGTTTCTGATTTAGAAGAGGCCGTGCAGCTGGCCCATAAACTCGCTGTATCAGGTGATATTGTGCTGCTTTCACCGGCGTGTGCAAGTTTTGATATGTTTAAAGATTTTGAGACGCGCGGAGAACAGTTTAAAGAATTAGTACAGGGACTGTAGTAAAGAAAGAACAGATATGTATATGTTTGGCTATCTACGATGATTACACAAATTACACAGGTCAATGAGACTCTACTTACCATTTTGCGGAAAACACCACTTGAAGCGGTTCGAATTTCTGCTTTATTAGATACTTACGGTTTGAATCAGCCATTTTTCACTGTATATTGGCAGGATAATGGAAAAGCTATTCTTGCTGAATTGGATGGAACTTTTTTTATTATTGCTAGTAAAGGTGCTAATTACGAAGAACTCTCATTATTTTTGCGTATGAAACCGAGTTTTGCTCAGTTGATAGGTAATTACCAAGCAGTTAGGCAAATAATTACCTATCAGCAAGGTGGAAAATGTGATCGATTTGTGCAAATGTTTTCTATCTTCCCATTAGATATTGGTCGCTCATTTTCTATTGATAAGCATCCAGATTTACAGGAAGCATTTCAAATGACTCATTTGCCAGAAGAACAGGCTAATGCATGGAAAAGAGATATGACAGCTCGCTTGTATCATAAAGCGGCAAATATTTATTTGATCCGAAATCAGACAGAACCGATTTCTATTTGTATGATTAGTGCTCAAAGTGGGTACGCAGGACTTATTAGCAGCGTTTATACAAAGAAAATGTGGCGCGGAAATGGCTATGCTTCATTTTTAACTTTATCAGCTGCCAAAGATCTATTTATGGCAAACAAGACGGCGCTTCTCGAATGCAAGGAAACCCTCTGTCCATTTTACGCGCGCCTTGGCTTTTCCATGAGTGGGGAAATTGGCGTCTATGTGGTATAAATATTCTATATGAACAATAACTGTCGTATCCTTATAACGAAAAAAGCTAGAATCTTTTGAGGATTCTAGCTTTTTTATTGCTAGAAGTGAAAACAACTGTTTACATTTTCTTTCAATATGATTATAATGATAATATATTGTGTACATTGTACCTTGATAGGAGAAAATTATGCGTTCAAACCATAGAGAAGAAATTTATCGCTTTGTTCAAGGGTTTTACGAAGATAATGGTTATGCTCCATCTCTGTCGCAAATTGCTCATGCGGTCGGTATGTCATCACGTTCAGCTGTTCAGCGCCAAATTCGAAAGTTGGTAGATGAACGACGGCTCGCGTATCTTGGGGGAAAATATGTGCCTGTCCGTAAACAGGCATCTCTTGATGTCCAAATGGTGCCGTTAATCGGGACGATTGCAGCTGGAATTCCAATTGAAGCAATTGAAGAGTTTGATGGATATGTGGCCTATTTGCCAGAGACAATCAGTAGGGATAGGACTCTTTTTGCTTTGCGAATACGAGGACGATCTATGATCGAGGTGGGAATATTTGATCGCGATATCGTTATAGTCGAGCAACGTTCAGATGCAGAAAATGGGCAAATTATTGCGGCAATGATCGATGGGGAAGCGACTGTTAAGACATTTTATAAGGAGAATGGGCATTTTCGTCTTCAACCAGAAAATTCAGATATGCAACCAATTATTGTTAATCATGTGGATGTTTTGGGTCGTGTTATCGCAGTTCAGCGATACTACTAAAGTTACAGAATCGTAGGGAAGATATGGACCGTACGATATTACATGTGGATTTTAATTATTTTTATGCAAATGTGGAATGTCTTTATCATCCGGAACTTAGAAACAGGCCTGTAGCAGTTGGCGGAGATGAAGCGCAGCGACATGACGTTGTGCTTGCTAAAACACCAGAGGCTAAACGTTTTGGTGTTTGTACAGGGGAATCACTTTCTTTGGCCAGGAAAAAGTGTCCCGGTCTCATCGTAGTGCCAGCACATCATGGGTTGTATATGCATTTTTCCAAACTCGCTCATAAAATCTATGAACGGTATGCTGATCGCATAGAATCATTCGGTTTAGACGAGTGCTGGATTGATGTTACGGAAAATATTAGACAAACCGATGGGCAGAATTTGGCGGATGAATTACGTTGGGTTATTCAAAAAGAATTGGGGATTACGGCATCTGTTGGAGTATCTTGGAACAAAGTATTCGCAAAGCTGGGTTCCGATTTAAAAAAACCAAATGCTACAACAATAATCTCCCGTAAAACTTACAAGAAAAAAATTTGGCCTCTCCCTGTGTCTGCCTTATTATATGTTGGAGAATCAACAACTCAAAGGTTACACAATTATGGAATGAATACAATTGGTGAACTTGCTATGACACCGTCTGATTTATTAAAAAAAAATTTGGGGAAACGAGGTGCCGATCTCTGGACTTTTGCCAATGGAATGGATTCCTCACCGGTTGCATTTTTTGACCGCCCTAAAAAAATCAAAAGTGTTGGTAATAGTGTTACCACTTATCAACATATAGCGACCATTTCTGAAA
>DOXU01000181.1 GCA_003518885.1 Oscillospiraceae bacterium | reverse complement strand
CAAAAATGGTTTGTACAACTTGACCACTTCTCTTGCACAAGCATATAAAGGAAAACAAAGTTGATTGTCCAGTTTTAATGCTTCATCTTCCATTCGTTTTCACCTTCCACCTTGATTTTTAGCGCCCCGGTTCTTTAAAGCAAAGAGGCGATTTCTTTGTCCAATGCCTTGGGGGTTTTGGTCGGAGCAAACCGCGCTATGACTTTTCCTTCTCGGTTCACCAAGAATTTTGTAAAGTTCCATTTGATATTCTCACCAAACAAGCCACCCTTTTGTCCTTTTAACCAAACATAAAAAGGATCGGCCTCGTCGCCATTTACCTTTATTTTCGCAAACTGAGGAAAAGTCACGCCAAAACGACCTGTGCAGAAATTGTGAATACTCTCATCATCCCCTGGTGCCTGCTCGGCAAACTGATTGCAGGGGAAATCCAAAATTTCTAACCCTTGTTCTGCATACTTCTGATATAAGGCTTGCAAACCGGTGTATTGTGGTGTAAACCCACATTTTGTCGCGGTATTGACAATCAATAAAACCTTTCCTTTATAGTCGGCCAGGCTTTTCTCCTCACCCTTCATGGTTTTGACGGAAAAATCATAAATTGACATATTCGCTGCCTCCATTTATCTATTCTAAAATTATATTTTGCAAAATCTAATTGGAAGTATACCCTTTCTCACGGCTAATGTCAAGTGATCAATTGTATTTCGCAAAATTAAATTTACTGCTTGACAATCAAGTTCTATTTTGTCATACTAGAAAACAGAAAAAGCGAAACAAATGGTTGCCTTCCCTTTTCTGTTTTGAAGAAAGGCGCAAGGAAAATTAGGAGGATCAATTGATGGAAAAGATCGAGATCAATGCCAAAATGAAAGAAGGCCTGTTAAGAGCACAACAGGGCGAATTGGATGCCGTTGTGCTTTACCGTGCCTTATCTGGGCGGGCCAAAAATTTGGAGACCCGTAAAACCTTGTTGGCTATTGCGGCGGATGAAGGACGACACGCCTCTGTTTTCCATGCGCTGACCAACCAAAACTTAAAGCCGGCCAAAAAGACAGCGCGTCTCATTTTGCTTTTCTCCTACCTTTTGGGCATGAAGCGGGTTTTAAAACTGTTGAGTGACAAAGAATACTCCGCCGATGTTGCCTATCGTCCCCTAAAGGACTTGCCACACGTGGATAGTGTTATGGCAGATGAGACCCGGCATGGCAAACTGTTGCAAAATATCGTAGAAAGTGGCCGTTTTTAAGCCCTCCTCTTTTAGGATAACGGCATTTCTTCTAAAAAATAGAGCGCGATAACCCATTGCCCTCTATAGGCACCCTGTTTTTGGGCAGGTTTTGTCTAAATCATCACCCGATCGTGGTGGTTTTTCTTTAACGTGTAACGCGTTAGGTTCCCACCGGTAAAAAAGTGGATTTTCTCATAAAAAAAGCGCGTCTCGTGTTTTTTTCAAGACACGGCACACGCTTTTATAAAATGATCCTTATTCGCCCTTATTTTCTTCTTAAGGTGCGTAAGTAGGTTTTCACTGCATCCGAAATGCGATAGCTTTCTACCGCCTTTTGGATGGTTTTGTTATGTGTCCATTTGGGCAGACGGTTTTCTTCCAAATAGACAACCGCTGTCGTATATTGCTTAGCCAATGCCGTAGCAAAATACCAAGCGACCATCATTTTTACATAATAATCAGGCTTTTGCACGGTGGCCACCATCTCAGCCAATGCGGGGGTAAAGGCCTCTCCCAGATAAAGATCCATCAGCATTTTCACCCCAAAACGCACCGTGTAAGGCTGGTCAGAGGCCACCCATTCCTTTATTTTTTCCAATAAAGCAGGCAAATGCTTTTTAAAAACTTTGGGGGAAAGGGAATCGCTGGTTGCCCAATTATCCAAGTAAGGCAAAAAAGCCTCCACAGCCGCTATACAGGAAGGATAATCCTTCATGTCGGAGAGAAGAAAATTTTGCAAGCCATTCTCTTCTTGATATTGATGGGGTAAGGCCTGCAAATAGGTTTGTACATCGGCTTCTTTGGCCAGTTCTTTTGCTACTGTACGCAAAGCAGGCGAACGCACCCCAATGATTTTTTCTGGTGCCACCGTCGGCAGCAATTTCATCATGAATTTTTGATATTTCTTATCCTGCAAAGCAAATAGGCGCTTTTGATAGGTCAAAACAATAGCTTCCATTTCGTTTCCCTTTCCTTCATCCATTTTATCAACAGGGAGAGACAAGGGATTGGAAGGCGCACAATCTGCGCACTCTTTGTCCGGTATTCCCATCAAGAAGCCCTCTTCTGTTTTGGTTTTCTCTGTACTGCAAACCCAAAAAAGAGAATCCGCCTGCTTGGCCCCCCTTTTCTTCCTCGACTCTGGCACCCTGATTTTCCTTTTGTCGTCACAAGGCAGAAGGCAACCCCTTTCCCTGTGGCTCGACCGCACCTCTTTTTATGCAGATATGCTTTTCGCCTTATAAAGCCTGCATGGCCCTCTCACGGGCACATTTTCGGTTGATGAAAAGAAAAGCATACTGCTTTTTTATTGATCGTCCTCTTTTTTCTTTTCAAACTCGTTCGCCACATCCACCAATAATTTGCGGATTTCCAAATGTTGTGGGCAAACTTTCTCACATTTTCCACATTGAATACAATCGGATGCCTTCCCGTTTTCTTTGGTATAGACATTATCATAATAAAACCCTGCATTCCAATAATTGTGAATCTTCTTGGTGTTCATGCAGGCAAACAGGTCAGGAATCAAAATCTTTTGCGGGCAACCAGCAGTACAATAATGGCAGGCAGTGCAAGGGATGAAATGCATTGAGTTGAAAACGGCACAGACTTCGTTCACTGCCTTTCTC
>DOXU01000010.1 GCA_003518885.1 Oscillospiraceae bacterium | reverse complement strand
ACGCATACTGTCGCCAGCTTCCCGGTCGTATTTTTGCGCAGGAGTTTCCACACAAGCAGAAGTAAAGCTGGAATACCCGTAACAACGGCAACGATCGGAATTAGGACTCCAGAATAAGACGGGTAGGATTGGAGCATTAAAATTTGCACAGCCCCTGTGGCGATGAACGCCAGGGGAAGAAGAAAGCCAGCAAAGCCCTTTGCTTTGTACAGTTTCCACATTTCTGTCAAGCCGATTCCCACGAGAGCTGCCAAAAACGGTGCAATCACGGAACTATAATATGGATGGAAAAACTGTGCAAGACTGAAGTACGTAAACATTGTGATTACCGAGCCGCCCCAGAGCAAAACATTGGCGCGCCGTTTTCTACGTACTTCGGCATCCGCTTCCGCCGATTTTCGCATCCCGGAGAGAAGTGCCAAAACGGAGAAAAGGCCAAAAGGAAGAAGCCAGCTGTCTTGTCCGCCGAGAGTAGTGTTGAACATGCGTAGGACACTTGCACTGCCTCCGCCGTTAAACATGCTGTTTCCGGTGCCGCCACCCATATTACTGTCGTCTCTGTGATCAAACATGTTGTCTTTGGTGCCACCACTGTCTATATTACTGCCATCTCTGCCGTCACGGAAGTTTCCGCCTTCAGCGGGAGCGGTTTGTTGAGTGTCGCTGGCGGTGCTGCCCGAGTTATCGGCCGTCTGGTCATCCCCCGGCATTTGCGGAGGATTGGAACCGTCCGCATTGGGGGCGTCGGCTGAATCGAACTCTGGTGCTTCGAAATCCGCTGCGTTCCCGAATTGAGCGGTAAAGTCCGACGAGTTCCCTCTACCCATGGATTGGCCAATGATGCGCTGAATCCCGTTGTAGCCTAAAGCTAGTTCCAGCTCGGAATTTGTAGTGCTGTTGTCGACATATGGTCGCTCGTTGGCAGGGGTGAGATCTACGATTATCGACCACGAAAGGGATACAACCACGAGAGCGAGAGTTGCCACTGCAAGGTGCCAGATGCGAGTCCTCCACTTCCGGGTCGAGGCAAAGAAATAGACGGCATAAAGAGCGGGAAGAATCAGGAATGCCTCCAGTGTTTTAGCATTGTAGGCGATCCCCAGAAACGCTGCGGATAAAAGCAGCCAGCGTAATTGCCCTTTATCGGCAGCAATCATTATTGCCCATGCTGCGAGCGTCATAAAGAGGATCAAGATGGAATCCGTGTTGTTCGTTTTGCTGATCACAATGAAGATCGGCGAGAGAGCCAGAACTAGTGCGGAGATAAGCCCCGCTATGCTGCCGAAATGCCGCTTGACAATATGATAGATAATGGCAACCGTTGCCACCGCGGCAAGACACTCCGGCAACAAAATGCTCCAGCCGTAAAATCCGAATATTTTTGCGGATACTGCTTGCACCCACAACGAGACCGGTGGCTTATCCACAGTTACCCATCCGCCCGGGTCAAGAGAGACAAAGAAAAAGTTTTTCCAGCTTGTCAGCATGCTTTTTACACTGGCTGCATAAAATTCATTGCTGTAGCCTTCGTTCCAGATGTTGAATATCGATAGAAATCCAGCCAACAGCAGAATCGATGCAAGAGCAGCTTTGGATAGAACACAGCGCTTTTTGTTTGTCATCATTTGTTCTTACTCCTACGTTTAATATAGGGACTCTTTTTAGAAACGACGGATCCGTCGTTTTATCATTGCCTGAGTATATCCTGAGCTTTGTGGTTAAAAGGCTTTGCTTTTTATAAAAATAGATTACCTAATTCATGTGAGAACTGAGTGAATTTCAAATAGAAGTTTGGTGAATATTAGACGAGAGGACAGCCAAACTTCTGGTTTCTGGCAAGTGTTCTTGTATTAATCGCAATGAATAGGCGTATTAACAACAAAAATCCCTCAGTTATCCTAAAAAGGGTAGCTGAGGGATCATTATTAATAACATAATAATCAATATTTTAAACTTAATAACTTTTTCATAGGTACACTTAATTTTCTTTGATACTGAATTTCATTTTTCTTAAATAAAGTATTTTCCCGTAGATCGTTACTGAGTTCTCTTAAACAAGTCTCTATGTCTGACAGAATACCTTTAGCATCATCATTTTGATGTTTACGAAATTTTCTTTTCAGGCTTCTTTTATAAATATTTTTTAGTGTTGGCTGATCCTCAAGAATTATTTGGAGTGCAGATATATTTTTCTCTAAATAGGCTTCTGTAAGGGCTTCTTTTACCAATAAAACATAATGTACATAAGTTTGTTTGTCATCAATAAATCTGCTTTTTCTACCAAATAAATAATAGATTTCGGTAGCGATAAGTCCTGAAATGACTCCAGTAATAATACTCATTATAAAATTAGAATAAGAAAAGCAATCTGACATCTTTATCCTCACCCTTTTCTACATAATAGCCATTATATAGAAAAAATTCAAGGATTGTTTAAAAGTAAGTATTGAATTTTGAGTATAAAAAAGGCATCCACCAAAGTGAATGCCCAATAATATTTGGTCCCGTGTAACGCCCGGGTTATCGACTGCTATACCTGCTTTTGTTGACTGATATTTGGAACAGTTCATAAATGACCTTCAACGCCGAAATTAAAGCCTTCGGTTTGGCATGAAAAGATAGGCTTGTTGAATATTTTCAACTTAATTAGTATATCATACAAAATCTTATTTGTCAAAGTAAGACTTGACAGTAATCAAGCTTCTTGCATTTTGAATGAGTTAATAGAAAAATTTCATAAAAATGTTTTTTATGTTATACTTAAACTGAATTTGGACTAATTTGCAAAGAGGAAAGGAGCCGTTAAAAATGTTTAGATACGTTCATAC
>DOXU01000170.1 GCA_003518885.1 Oscillospiraceae bacterium | reverse complement strand
TGGTGTCGGATGTGGGGCATGCGATGGGTTTGGGTGGGCTGGGTAGCGCGCGGCTTTTTATAGTTGGGGAAGCGGGGGGGGGCGGTAGTAGATTGAGGCATCACACTGGGAATAAACCAAAGTGCTTGGTATCGATTGATGGAAAGCCTAGTCTTTGTCATTTATTTGAAAAATTTCCGAATGCGGAGTTTGTGATTATTGGTGATTATTTGGTTGAGCAGATCGAGAATTATTTGATAGTAAATCCACCAAATGTTAATTATCGCATTATAAATGCTTCGGGAAAAGGAACCTGTTCTGGAATTGCTGAGGCTTTGAGGGTTATTCCTGTAGGTTCCTCCCTTCTTTTGGTGTGGGGTGACCTTATTGTTGATAGATTGCCCGATTGGCCTGGGCAGAGTTGTCCTGTTTTATGTATTACATCATCGTTCGTGTGCCGATGGACTGTAACCCAGAGTGGTAATTTGCAGGAGGTTGCGGGAAAAGAGAGGGGAGTTCCTGGATTATTTTATTTTCCAAATGTTAATATGTTAAAAGGTGGTGTCCCTGAAGAAGGAGAGTTTTTGAGGTGGTTTAATCATGAGTTTTCGGATTTTTTAATTTTGGATTGTCCTGATATTAAGGAATTAGGAGATTTTTCAAGTGTTGAAAAATCAAATGATAGAGAAGGGTTCTGTAGATTTTTTAACAAAATAGAATTTTGTGATGGACTGGTCACTAAAACGGTAGTGGATCATGCTTTTGACCATGTTCATGATATGGAGGTTGCTTGGTACATTGAAGCGCAATCTCTTGGTTTTTCAAGAATTCCTAAAATATATTCTCAAAAGCCGCTGATTATGGAACGTGTACGTGGAAAACATCCACATCAGATGCTTGATTTGAGCGAGCGTGAGCGGCGTGCGGTTTTGGCTGATATGGTAGAAGCTCTGTCTGACCTTCATAGTCGTGCAGAAAATGATTTTCATATTAATGATGTGCATAATGTTTATATTACAAAAACAATAGATAGAGTTTTGAGTGTTAGTAAGTTTATCCCGCATTTTTATGCTGATATTATTACTATAAATGGAGTAAAATGCAGGAATGTATTTTTGGATAAGCATAGAAGTTTTTTTGATGATATAAGTCAAAATTTGTTACCTGAAAAATTCACTCCTATTCATGGTGACCCTACATTTTCCAATACGCTCATAAATGATAATTTGAAAGCATGCTTTATTGATCCTCGTGGGTATTTTTCTAAGCCAGGTATTTTTGGTGATCCATGGTATGATTTTTCTAAAGTATATTATTCTGCTGTGGGGGGATATGACGCATTTAATAGGCGGAAATTTAAGTTGTATATAGATAATGAAACTGTTGAGATTATGATGGAGAAGTCAGCATTTGATGGTTCGGCAAGGGATGTTTTTTGTGAATATTTCCGCAACGAGATGTCTAAAATTGGAGTTATTCATGGGCTTATTTGGTTGGCGTTATCCGGTTATGTGAAGGATGATATTGATTCAATTCTTGCTGCTTATTATATTGGATTGTATTGGCTGGAATTGGGTGTGGAGAAACTATGAGCTCTATCTTTTTAAGTGACTTGGGTCATACATGGCTAGTTGATGTTGATGGAACCATCCTAGAGCATAATGGCCATAAATCTGGGAGGGAGCGTTTGTTGCCGGGTGTCGAGGATTTTTGGAAAAAAATCCCTCCTGAGGATTATATAATACTCTTGAGTTCTCGAGACGAAAGTAGTCGCAGTGCAACTTTGGCATTTCTTGAAAAATATGGCATTCGCTATAACCGTGTAATTTTTGGTTTGCCGGTTGGTGAACGTGTTCTTATTAATGATGAAAAGCTTAGTGGGTTAAAAACGGCCATTGCAGAAAATTTAAAAAGAAATGAGGGGTTTTCTGATTTGAATATTTATATTTCTTCTGAACTTTAAATATGTAATGCTGGATTTTGTTATATGTTTATGAGAAATTCAAATCCGTATTTTAACTCTAGAGTTGATTGCGAAGTAAGAAACATTGTGCGCGGATTGGGCGTCGCCTGCAATGATTATTTGATAATGGAGCCTTATTCTATAGGTGATGCTTATCACACTTTGTGTCTATTGTCTCAGTTTAGACGCAATTACCCTAATCCAGGAGGAAAACTATATTTCGTATGCAATCAGCGTGCTGTGCCACTAACTCATATGTTTGAGGGTGTGGATCATGTTGTGGCATTTAATGGTGCGCCGAATGAATTTATGCTGGAGTCTATAGTAAATCGACATAACCTTAACGTAGGGGAGCCGATTGTTACAGCACCAGATATGTATGCAAATGGGTGGCTTGCTCAACTCTCAGCTAAAGGCCTTATATCTCCGTTGCATGGGAAGAAGTTGATATTGGGGTTGGATTTGGATGCGCCTGTTGTGCATGGAGTTGTTCCTTCTATTGATCGAGAAAAGGCTGCTCATTTTGCGCGGGAGCATGGGGTTATATTTGGTAAATCATTAATAATATTTAATCACGCTAATACAATTAATTCTCTTCCAAATGAAGTTTTTTCGGATGTGGTTGATTTATTTGGCGGGAATGTTTTTACAGATACTGGTTGGGGGAAAGTTCTTCCTCTTTCAGGGACTGTTCCGCTGAATATCCCTCTCGATCTTGTCGTGCCGTTGTCGGAAATTGCTGGTTATGTATTGGCATTGAGAAGCGGTATTACTGATATTTTGTCTTCTGCAAAAATAAAATTGATGTCGCTGTACCCGAGAAGTATAGAAATTAAATTCAGTCAAGATGTGCCTGTAGAAGACTCTGCTTTGTCTTTTCGTTATATGACCTTAAATAAATTGGGGTTGTCGCCAAAATGTCATGAAATACCTATTTTTTTGGAAAATTCTGATGATGACTATATAGTAAGACAAAAAATATCTGATATTATAAAGACGGTGTGTATTTAATTTGGTATTGGAAAATAAAAGCTAAAGATTTTTTTTGGAGGGGGGAATGCAAGTAGTCATACTGGCCGGTGGGCTGGGCACCAGAATTTCCGAAGAATCTTTTATCCGTCCCAAGCCGATGATTGAGATCGGCGGGCGGCCCATACTCTGGCATATCATGAAAATTTACTCTACTTATGGTATTCATGATTTTATTATATGCTGCGGCTATAAAGGGTATATGATAAAAGAGTATTTCGCGAATTATTTTCTTCATATGTCTGATGTTACAATAGATATAAGAAACAATAGTGTTGAGGTTCATACGCAAAAATCGGAGCCGTGGCGTATCACCCTGATCGATACCGGTCAGGAAACCATGACGGGTGGCCGTCTGAAACGCATTGCCCCCTACCTCAAGGGTGATTTCTGCATGACCTATGGTGATGGCGTCAGCACGGTCGATATCGGCAAGCTGATTGCTTTTCACAAGCAGCATGGCAAGCAGGCGACTATGACCGCTGTTCTGCCGCCCGGTCGCTTTGGCTCCATTGAGTTCGACAAGACGACTGTTACGTCATTTCTGGAAAAACCTGATGGTGACGGACACTGGGTCAGTGGCGGTTTTTTTGTCCTCTCGCCCGATGTGATTGATCGGATTGAGGGCGATGCAACGGTGTGGGAAGGTGGGCCGCTGGAAAGCCTTGCGCGCGATCGTGAGCTTGAAGCCTATTTTCACCATGGTTTCTGGCAACCCATGGATACGCAGCGTGACAAGACGTATCTTGAAGAACTCTGGCGTTCTGACCGGGCGCCGTGGAAAATCTGGTAATGGTCAGGCCAGGTTTCTGGAATGGCAAACGGGTCTTCCTGACCGGACATACCGGTTTTAAGGGAGCTGGCTCGCGCTGTGGCTGCGCGAACTCGGGGCCGAGGTCACCGGCTATGCGCGCAAGCCCCAGACGGATGTGAACCTGTTTGAAAGTGCTGGGGCGGCACAGGGCATGACATCCGTTATCGGAGAGATCTGCGATGCCGCCTTGCTCTCGGCCACATTGGCGCAGGCCCGGCCGGATATCGTCATTCACATGGCGGCGCAACCGCTCGTGCGCTATTCGTATGACAATCCGGTGGAAACCTATTCCACCAATGTGATGGGGCTGGTCACACTCCTTGAGGCCGTGCGCCAGACGCCCGGTGTGCGCGCGGTGGTGAATGTCACCTCCGATAAATGCTACGAAAACCGCGAATGGCTCTGGGGTTACCGCGAAACCGACCCTATGGGGGGCTTTGACCCGTATTCCTCCAGCAAAGGCTGTGCCGAGCTGGTTACCGTGGCCTATACGCGTTCCTTTTTTAATCCCGAACGCTATGCCGAGCATGGCGTGGCGTTGGCCAGCGCTCGGGCCGGGAATGTGATCGGGGGTGGAGACTGGGCCTGCGACAGGCTTATTCCCGATATTATGCGGGCGCTGGTCGCGCATGAACCTGTGAGGGTGCGCAACCCGCAGGCCATTCGTCCATGGCAGCATGTTCTGGAACCCCTGCGCGGGTATCTGATGCTGGCTGAACGCCTGTATGAAAACGGTGCAGCGTTTTCGGGTGGATGGAATTTCGGTCCTTCGGATACGGATGTCAAACCCGTTCAGTGGATCGTTGAAAACCTGGCAAGGCAACGGGGGGAGGGTGCTGCATGGATATGCGAGCCTGG
>DOXU01000086.1 GCA_003518885.1 Oscillospiraceae bacterium | reverse complement strand
TAAAGAGCGTATTGGAAGCTGGTCCGTATCCTGCATTGACGGAACCAAACAGGGGTATGATGAACAAAATATCTTCAGAGGGGTAAAAATGGTATTATCGAATCAAAAGGCGGTCAATCGTGCGGCAATTTACTTTTTTTATGATAAAGATGGCGTAGTGGATGACTACAATTTATATTTGCTGAATGACATGAAAAAAAATGTTCAGCAAATTTTTGTTGTCTGCAACGGAAAACTGACACCAGAAGGCAGAAAAAAATTCGAAAGCATTGGCTGCCGCATTCTAGTAAGAGACAATGTTGGTTTTGACGTTTGGGCCTATAAAGAGGCAATGGAAGCCTTTGGTTGGGACCAAATTAAACAGTTAGATGAACTGATTCTTTTAAATTTCACTATTTTTGGGCCGATTCGTCCTTTTAAAGAAATGTTTGACGATATGGACCAACGAGATTTAGACTTTTGGGGCATTACGGTACACCACGGCGCCACTTTTGACCCGTGGAAAAAGATTAAATTTGGGTTTTTACCGATTCACTTACAATCCCATTTTATTGCCGTACGGAAAACCATGCTGAACAGTGTGGAATTTAGACAATACTGGGATCAAATGCGTCCGGTTGAGTGCTATGAGGATGCTGTTTGTTACCATGAGGCTATTTTTACCAAGACTTTTGCGGATAAAGGCTTTAAATGGAATGCTTATGTAGATACAACACCATGTGGGGATAAATTTTATTACCCGTTGATGATGATGCCACTTGAATTATTAAAAAATTACCGGTGTCCGATTTTGAAACGGAAAAATTTCTTCTTGGATGCAGAAGTTTATTTGCGCGAGTCAGGGAATGAAGCTGGCGTTGCCTTGATGGATTACTTGAAGAAGAACACGGATTATGATGTTGATCTGATCTGGCAAAATCTTTTGCGTACACAAAATAGCTTCGACTTGAAAAATTGTCTGGGTTTTGATTTTATTCTGCCAGGGGACAAAGTGGCAAAACCACAGGTAAAATCAACGGCGCGTATTGCTTTGATTGTTCATATTTACGAGTTGGATATGACTTCCTATATTCTGGAATATGTGCGGTATATGCCAGAGGATATCGATGTGTATGTTACCACCGATACGAAGGAAAAACAGGCGGAAATTTATCGGGCTTTCCAGCAGTTACCTTGCAATCATTTGGAAGTTCGTCTAGTTCCCAATCGGGGACGCGATTTGGGTCCGTTGCTGACCGGCGTGCGTGATGTGATCTCAAAATATGATTATATTTGCAAGGTACATGATAAAAAGGCGCTAAATGTTCGACCGGCAACGTTGGGGCAGTCTTTTTCGTATCAGTGCTTTGAGTGCTTGCTGCACAGCAAAGAGTATGTGCAAAATGTCATTAACACCTTTGATGAAAATCCACGTGTGGGCATGTTAATGCCCCCGCCACCGCATTACGGTGATTATTATCCGATTGTGGGACGTGAGTGGACCATTAATGAAAAAGTAACGGCAGGCTTGGCAAAAAAGATGGGCTTGCAAGTGGATATTACGCCAGACAAGCCACCAATTGCGCCTTTGGGCTCTTTTTTCTGGTTCCGTGCAAAAGCATTGGAAAAACTGTTTGCCATTGAGTGGAAACCGGAAGATTTTCCTGAAGAACCTTTAAAGGAAGATGGGACCATTTTGCACGGTATTGAACGGCTTTTCCCGTTTGTCGTGCAAGATGCTGGTTATTATCCCGCTTGGGTAATGCCCGATACTTATGCCAGTGTTTTTGTTAACAACTTGTATTTTTATCTGCGTTCTTTAAATACGTATCTGTTCCACGGTGAATTCTGCCGTTTTTCCGATTTGTTGGATCGTGCAGGCCGTGGTAAAGAAGAGGGAGAGCCAGAGCAGAAGTCCAGCCGTGTGGTGATGTTCTTCAAGTTTATCTTGCCGCCTTTTATTTATCGCGCGATTCGGTATTGTGGCCATTTGGCCATGCATCAGCCGACAGACAGTTAAAGCTTGCTAAAATTTGATCACAGAGGCCTCTTGTCCTCTGTGCGATGAAATAGAAGAGACCCTCTGATGCATGTCGGAGGGTCTCTTCTTTGCTGAGAGGGAAAAAGAGACGTGCGATAGGGGGCTTGCCCATTTTGAGCACTCTGTAGCAAGGGCCATTGATCGATGGATTAAAGGCGTAGGGTGGGGTTCCTTGCGATAGAAAAAGAGAGCCATTTGAATAGGCACCGCCTTCTTGTTTCAAAGTGAGCGTTGTGCACCCGGAGAGTTTTCCTGTTTTGGAATGAGATGGGGATGAGCTCATTCTTTCTTGGTGGAGTGAAAGAGGCGAAAGAACGGGGATTTTGCTGGAATAAAGGGGCGTTTTCCTGCTTGAAAATCTTGCACCAGCTCGAAAAAACTTATATAATGAAACTGATAGGATAATTATGCACGTTTTTGTCTAACCACCGTTTACGAAAAAACGCGCATACGCAAATGGATGGAGTCGTGAATGAAAAAAATACCCGGATGGCTGCCAACTGCCGCGACGGTGCTTGCTGTATCTGTCTCTTCACAGATGTTGCTGCCGGCCGCGACGGCGGAGAATGCCCCTGTCTTGACAGTAGATCAGGATTTGAACAATACAGCCGTACAAAAAACGTTACATATTAGTGGAACTGCTTCCAATGCCAGCGAGGTGAATTACGTCTGTGTAAACATTGGGGGACAAAGCTTTTGGACCAATGCAACGCTGGACAGTACTGTGTCACCTGCCGATGGCTTTTCGGCTGGGGAAACCGTAAAATACAGTCTGGATTTGGATGTTTCTGCTCTTGCGGCGGGGAAATATACCGTGAATGTGGCAGCACGTGGCAAAGATGATACGTTAACGCAACAAGCTTTTGTTGTTGACATGAATGAAGTCAAGGCGCCCGATCCACAGCTTTCTTTTGATCGGGATTTAGAGGGCACGAACGCATATGGCACGCTTTCCCTTTCTGGTACCGCTTCCAATGCCAGCGGGGTCGATTATGTTTGTGCCAACATAGATGGACAGGCCAATTGGCAGAATGCAATACTGGACACCGCAGTGACGCCGGCCGATGGATTTTCCGACGGAGAAACGGCAAAATACAGCCTAAAGTTGGATTTGTCTGCTCTCTCTGCGGGGGAACATACCATTAATGTGGCGGCACGCGGAAAAGACGAAACCTTGGTACAAAAATCCTTTACCATTCATGTGATGGGGACAGAACCACAACTTTCCCTGGATAAAGGGTTGGATGGCGCCAATGCTTATGGCGGGATAACCATATCGGGAGAAGCTTCTCACATTAGTGGGGTGCAGTATGTTTGCATCAACACTGATGGGCAAAATAACTGGAAGAATGCTACTTTAGAGAAAAAAGACACCCCAGCAGAAGGATTTCTTGCTGGAGATACCGTACAATATAGCTTGAATTTAGATATTTCCTCCTTAGCACCCGGTGATCACACCCTTGAGGTAGCGTCGCGCGGCAATGATGAGACGGTTGTGACGAAATTCTTTACTATCCACGTGGTGAACACGGCGCCACAGCTTTCGGTTGACAAGAATTGGAATGGCGCAAATGTTCATGGTACGCTTTCTTTGTCAGGGGTAGCCTCCAATGTGAGCGGTCTGGATTATGTTTGTGTGAATACCGATGG
>DOXU01000193.1 GCA_003518885.1 Oscillospiraceae bacterium | reverse complement strand
GTTTAAAATATTGGCAGAGAGTGTATCTCGGCGCTTACAGGAAAGCAAAGAATACGGGCGGACGATAGAGATATCAATCCGTAATAATCAATTGAAATGGTCTGCTGTGCAAATGACGGTGGATTGTCCTGTTTGCACTACCAGCGAATTGGCTCATATCGCTATGTATCTATTTCAAAATAAATATCGATTTGTTTCTCCAGTACGTGCTCTCGGTATTCGTGTTTGCAATTTAGTGAATCGGAAGGAGGATTCGCAAATAAGCTTTAATCGTAATGTAATAAAACAGGCAAGGCAAGAAGCAATCGATGGTTGTGTGGGTTACCTCAAAAAACGATTTGGAAAAAATATAATCAAGCCGGCTTCTATTTTAAATACTGGTGTCCCCAAAAATACGGATATTTAATATGATTTCATACAATTCATTTGTGATTTAAAGAAATGGTTATGATGTGGATGATTCCCTTATTTGTTTTAGAAATATTTGATGTCCACGGCTCACACTATATCTTTTGTCCGGAATAGCAGCCAACAGTTTAAGATTAATTGAGTTTTTAGATACATCGCCGGTGGAATGATATCAGCTAATTTCTAAGAAAAGAGATTTTGTTTTTGGTTGAGAACGATAGGTAAACTAGTTTGTGAAAATTTATCATTATAGAATGATTTTTTGAAAAATGGCTTTATTCTTTAGATTGAGTGTTTGAGGTTTCGATGAGGAAAAGTGGTTCCGCATGGGACAGTTTGTTCAAGGCGGCTTCCCGTTTTAACGCTTCACTTTTACTTAAGAAATTTTCCATATATGCCAATTTTACAGGTAGACGCGCACGCGTATATTTTGCGCCATGTCCGCTGTTGTGCGTGTTAACACGCCTCTCAACATTTGTAGTGTAGCCGCTGTAAATAGTGTTGTCTGCGCAGCGGAGCATATAGACGTAATAGTGTTCGGACTTAGCCATGTGAAAACTCTCCCATTTTGAATTTCGTTTAGCGTATCATGACAAATCAAGTGTGTTTATACGTAAAGAGCCTCTACCGGATGTATTCCGATAGAGGCTCTTATTTCAGCCAAACTTATCTGTTAATTCTGGTTTTTTAAGGTCATTTCAGCAAGTTTAGTCGTTCCTTTTTGTGTGTAAATTCGAATGGGTACATTGTCGAGTGAGGCCGATGTATTCACATCAATAACAACGTTTTCCTCATAATTTGGATTCACATATTGTGTTGAAGTGGCCACCGCGTCATTCCCGGAAATATAATAATCTCCACTATTACCATTTAGGTACTCTGTACCAATTTTTACGGTAAAACCGCCAAGAATATCAGATGCTGTATTGTTTAAAGCCCAAATATCAAGATAATTTTTCCCTGAACGCGTACGGATGCCTCCAATGAAACTGATCCCGTCAGCGGTTATATTTTGGGCCGTTGTGTAACCGTTATCTAGCCCGCGCGTTAAAGCCGTATTCGCGGTTGTAGGATAGAGAGGGCTGGTTTTTGGAGAACCATTGGATGGTTGAACAATAGTCGATGATGAGGATGAGATAGAAGAAGCATTTACTTTCGAAGAAGATGCAGAGCTAACTGACTTTTGAGAAGAAGATGACGAGTTCTGATTAAAGGCGGAGGAAGTAGAGACGGAAGACATAGAAGACAATGAGGATGTTGCCTTACTAGTCGGTGATGCTTTCGGTGCTAACCTCATTACAGCAAATCCAACAACGACAATTGCTATGGCTACTGGTATTGATACAATTGGAATCATTTTTTGTTTAAATTCAGTAGCATCACGAGCGCAATCATCACACAATTGGTTCTTGTTTAATGGCTTTTCTTTTCCACATTTTTTACATCTCATTTAGGTATCTCCATTCATTTTTCTTTGAAATGCAATATTTAATATTTCGCAATTTCAATTAGCAGTAGGCTCTGTAAGAGCCTTAGCGATGGATATGATATATTTTTTAATAGCCTGTTTTTCTATATGATCTAGTTTAAGATACGCTTTAATCATCTGTAAATCTGAATTATCTGCGTCATACTCTTTTTTTAAAATATCTAAAGTGGATCCACTTTTCTTTTCAAATATTTCCCCTGTTCCGGAATGCAGCCAAATCTCTCTGACTCCGAATTCTGCACAAATGACTTTCCGCGTTTTATTTGTAACATTCTGACTTCCGTTTTCTATAGAGGAAAGCGAAGTTTGGGACATTCCCGTTCTTTTGGAAAATTGAATTTGCGTCAATCCTAGTGCGTGTCGTAATTGCTTAATTCGTTTCTTTTCGTCCATTTATGCGCTCCCATGTAATATAATACCATATGGAATATTATTTTTCAATATTTGAAACAGATATCCGCATAGCAATATCCAATAATTACCTATAAAACAAAAAATTCGATCAAATGTCTACTATGAAGCCACATTTATTGATCCTAACAATTTTCGTATAAATGAAAGGGGGAATATATCGACGTTTTTGGAGACACCAACAACTTAATGTAGTGCTAAAGAATAGAGACCCAATTATTAAAAAACACCAAACATCAACTATGCTGTGTATAAATGATATGGATTATCGGAAAAGCAAATATGATAGTTAGGGTGCAACAATCGTATTTGTCAAATGACATTTTTATGATAGATTTTTTAAAATGTCGTATTGTGTATGATGCGTTTTAAGCATCTTTTCCACAAATTGATTTGCTGGAGCGCTAATGATATTCTGTGGTGTATCGTATTGTTGGATAATACCGCTATCTAGAATCAAAATCTTCGTTCCGAGATAAAATGCTTCCGCAACATCGTGTGTCACGAACACAATAGTGACACTTGTTTTTTTATGAATTTCCTTAATTTCCGTTTGAAGCTGGCTTCTGGTGATTTCATCAACGGCTCCAAATGGCTCGTCCATCAAAAGAATTTCAGGTGAAGAGGCTAGAGCGCGTGCAATTCCTACACGCTGTTGCTGCCCGCCTGACAATTCCGACGGATAGCGTAAACGTAAATCGTCTGCCAAGCCCACAATTTTTAGCCATTTTGCAACGGCTTGCTGTGTTTTTTGTTTATTGCGTCGATTTAATAAATTGGGTACATAAGAGATATTTTCTTCTACGGTCATATGCGGGAAAAGGACACTACCTTGTATGCAGTAACCGATACTACGTATTAGCGCAATCAAATTGATATCGTTAATATTTCGTTGTCTAATCCAAATATTTCCATTATCTGGTCGTATAAGACCGTTGACCATCTTCAACAATGTTGTTTTTCCGCAACCAGAGGAACCAATAATTGTTAAAAATTCCCCTTTTTCAATATTCAAATTGAAGTCTCGCATAATTGTTTTTTCATCATATGTTTTTTCTATATTTTGAAATTGAATAATAGCCGACATTGTTTTCCTCCACTAAATTAGCCCTTTTTGTTGTAAAAATGTTGTAGCAACGTCCTTAGGTTCCTTTCCCTCGCTCTCTACTTGATAATTCAATTTTGCCATTTCCTTCTCTGTCAGTATGCCCTTTACCATATCGAAGACCTTTGTTAACTCTGGATGTTTTCTCAATACTTCGGAACGAATAACATTTCCACACTGGTAAGAAGGGTAAAAATGCCGATCGTCATTTAATACCACAATGTCCGAAACGCTGTATTCTCCATCAGTTGTAAAAATCGGCATAACATCAATTTTTTTCTGATTAATAGCCTGATATTTTAATCCAATGTCCAAATCTGTAGTGTCTTTGAATTTCAAGCCATATTTATTGCATAGAGGTGTATAGCCATCCTCACGCTCATAAAAATCATATTCCGCACCGAAGGTTAGTTTTGGAGATATTGATCTTAGATCAGATATATTCTTTAAATGATACTGTTCTGCAAGATCTTTTCTAACCGCAAGAGCGTAACCGTTTGAAAAGCCATACATTCCTGCCCATTTCATGTTATATTTTGCATTGTATGCAGACAGTAATTTATCAAACATATTTTCTGTATAAAGATTGTTTTTCTTTAAAACCATGTTCCAACCCGTTCCTGTATATTCAGGATAAATATCAAATTTTCTATTTTCCATTGCGGGTTGAATATTGGAAGTTCCACCGCCGACACCTTGTGTGACTTCAACATTCAGGTTCGTGTTTTTTTCGATTAAAATACGAAGCATCTCACCTAGTACATACTGCTCGGTCATCGGCTTCGTTGCGATGTGGATTGTTTCTTGGTGCGTTCTATTAGAAAATATTGCAGAAAAAAGAACTATAAGAATCACAATGATAGTTCCGAATAGTAGGAAGCCCCTTCTTTTCTTTTTCCTTTTTTTTCTTCTTTGCAGGCTTTTTTCAACAATACTCAGTATAAAATCGGATAATAAGGCAAGTAGAGCGATTAAGAGGCTTCCTGTGATAGTCATTGCTGTATTGTTTGTGGTAATTCCACGATAAATGGCAACGCCTAATCCGCCTGCTCCGATAAAGGAGGCGATACCAGTAAGAGCAATGGTCATAATAACCATATTTCGTATACCAGACATGATGACGGGGAGGGCAAGAGGCAATTTGATTTTGATTAAAATTTGCCATCTTGTGCTGCCCATACCTCGTGCGGCTTCAACAATATCTCTATCCACATTTATAATTCCTGTATGTGTATTTTTCACCATAGGCAGCAGGGCATAAATCGTAAGAGCAATTACGGCCGTTGTATTACCTATCCCTGATAGTGGTATTAAAAAGCCCAGCATTGATATAGATGGGATGGTATATAGAAAGTTGATAACACCGGTCACTGGCCTTGAGGAACGTCTAAAC
>DOXU01000130.1 GCA_003518885.1 Oscillospiraceae bacterium | reverse complement strand
TAAAGATACCCCTGCGTCACACAGGAGATCAGAAGCACCGCCAAAATAAAGACCATCTGTGCCAAACTGTCACTTCCATTTAACGGCTTTAGAAGAAAACAGATATCAAGGGCAGAAGCCATCAACACGATCAGGGTAATATCGTCTTCCCAACGATGAGGAAAACAAATTTTAAATTTTTTGACAATTCTTTTTATCATAGCCAAAAATCTACGTCATCCATTATTGACGCTTTATTATAACACGTTTTTTTCTTTGAAACAAGAAAGAAGGAATGCTGTTGCTCTTAAAAGCAACAGCATTCCCTTTCATATTTGAAAAAATGAGGTCGTATTACAAAGTCTCAATTCCCGTATCAAATTTTGGCAGGTGACAGCGAACGGTTACCAGATCGTTGACAACCTGACTGATCTGAATATCGCAAGTTGCTCTCAGGAAACGATAAGCATCTTGAAAATTGAGAGACCGCTTTTTCTCGATAAACTCTACGGTTTCCGCCACCGCAATTTTAATGGCTTCTTTTAATGTCACCGCAGTTCCCAGAAAATAAAGATCATTTTTCGTCTCGATCACCGGTCCATGAACCGGTCGGTCTTTATAAACCGTTGTGCGAAGGCAGATACGTCCTGCAGTTTCGATTCCAGTACCGCTGAGCTCTCCGTCCCCCATACAGGCATGAATATCTCCCACGGCCAGGTCGGCACCCTCTTTTTCAACCGGCAGATAAAGCCTGCTGCCAACCTTGACCATTTTAGTATCCATATTGGAGCCGTGGGTTCCCGGCACTGCGCAATGAATATCAAGGCCAGCTTTGGGCGCTATACCGCAAACGCCAACCATCGGGGTAAGCGGAAGACGAATGGTATCGGAAAACCAGGCGAATCCATCGTGAATCGGAATGATTTTGGTATCCGGTTCGGTAATCCGATCCCCCAAAACGCCCAAACCTTTGGAAGTAACCATTACACCGTGGTCCACAAGATCGATCGCCAAAATTTCAACGCACAGTGTATCCCCAGGCATTGCGCCTTTTACCGCAATCGGCCCTACTGCACAATCCATAATAGAAATATCAATATCAGGACGCCTGGTTTTTTCATCCTGAATTTGTCCGCTGTAACAATCATCGGTCTCGACCCAGAAAACCTCACCGTCATCTACTTGATAATTGGCGCCGTTTTTTTGATTACAACTAAAACTTACTTTGTCTTTCGGGACCACACGCATTTTTCTTTTGCCCCTTTCCCAATCAACTCCTTTTACAGTGTTTCTCACCAACCGGAAGGAAGAACACCAAACAAATTCAAAATAGCATAAATAGCGGCAGAGCAGAACAGAACAATAATGACGGCCTGCGCAGCTTTACTGCTGTACCAGCCGCATTTCCACTGTGGCTCCATGTCCCCGCTTTTGCGGGCACCATTGAGCATTAAAGCAGGCAAAACTGACATGATCACGCCACCAAATGTACCCGCAAGATAGATAGCGTCTACAAAACTTACAAGACCGCTGTAAGCCAGAATAAATGGAGGCAGTACTACACAAACGATCGCAATAAGGCGAGTTTTAAAATCATGCTCACTTTTACACTTAAACATGTCAACAATATTCGTAAGCATTGAACCGCCAACTGCCCAGTAAGAAGTCATCATCGCACACAGTGCAAACAGATTTGCAACATAGAAAGCCCATGTTCCAAGTGCCTGGCCCCATGCCAAAGTAGCAACCTGAGTTACATTGTCAGGGCCAGTGAGGGAAATAACTGCCAACGGAACCAGCGCCAGTAAAATACCGGTGATGACCATGCCGACCGTAACAGCCTTGGGAAGCTTACTTGCATCATGGCGCAAACCGCGGGCGAGTTCTGGAACCGCATACTGTGCGATGTAACTGAAAATAACAACGTTAAATACTGGCACTGCATAAGTCCAGTTAGTGTAAATTGCCTGACTGACATTTGACTTGCTGGAAAGAAATGAAAAAAGGATTAGAACAAGAATTAAAACAATCATTCCGGTACTCACGAATTTTTCTGCAATACCGGTAGCCTTAAGGCCAAACCATACAACAATTACAGCGGGGATCGTAAAGATCAGGCTTCCTACTGTATTAGATACGCCCAGAAGCTGGCTTAAAATATTGCCGGAGCCCTGCGTATAGGCGATCATGCATCCGATGGAATTTGCACAGACGGAGATGAACGCTAGCACAGCACCGGCTGTTCCAACATAACGGCGTGCAAGGCCCGGTAGCTGCATCGGCTTTTTGGTACGCAGGGTAGTTTCAGCGACATAGAGCATCGACGCCGTAGTACAGACACCAGCTAAAATCAACCACAAAAGCAGGATCGGCCACCCAGCCTTGCGCGTGGAATAAGCGAGCCCCAAAATTCCGGAGCCAATATTTGCGCCGACAATAATCATAGCGGCTTCCCAAAAGGTTAGCCTTTTGACTGACAATGCACCTTCTTCGGTAGCAACTGTCTTTTTTTCTTCGTTCACAAAGTTTCCCTCCTTTTTGATCTTTCGGTTTGAGAATCTGCAGCTTCTCTTTGGTTGACACTCATATTTTATAATTGGAATATCTTTTTTTCAATCCAATATATAAAC
This sequence comes from Oscillospiraceae bacterium, assembly GCA_003518885.1. GTDB lineage: Bacteria > Bacillota > Clostridia > Oscillospirales > Ethanoligenentaceae > Ethanoligenens. Next base: position 126 of record DOXU01000130.1, on the reverse strand, counting down.
AAAAAAATAATATCTTTTAATATAAACTACACAAAGACTTAATTCTTATTGCATAATTCATTTATTTGAAATAATTTTTGATATTTTTTTTATTGCTTTAAAATTTGAATTTATACAAAATTAATT
>DOXU01000123.1 GCA_003518885.1 Oscillospiraceae bacterium | reverse complement strand
TTTTGGAGAAGATAATGTATATAATCAGAATGATGCGGGTGGGTTTATCAACCTGTTTGGTCTTCCACTTGCTGTACGCGCGAAGTTGAATCAAAAGCACGAAAAGAAATAAAATAGCTAAAAAACAGGGGATTGCCGGTATAGATAGGGACCAAGTGTATGGGAAGAAAGTGCACTTTTGGAAAGGGGATTTTTTAAGTTGAAACTTTGGGCGGGCCGTTTTTCAAAAGAAACTGACAGTCGCGTTAATGATTTTAATTCGTCTATCTCTTTTGACGCGCGAATGTATCGAGAAGATATTCGTGGAAGTATTGCACACGCAACAATGCTGGGTGAACAAGGCATTCTAACAACAGAGGAAAGCGCTCAAATTCGCGAGGGCTTAAAGGGTATCTTGGCGGATATTGAGAGCGGCACTTTATCGTTTGATCCAGAAGCAGAAGACATCCATATGTTTATCGAGGCCGAGCTGACAAAACGCGTTGGAGATGCGGGCAAACGGCTGCATACGGCACGGAGTCGTAATGACCAGGTGGCATTGGATGTACGGCTTTATTTGCGTGAGGCAATTGCAGAGGTCCGTTCCCAAGTTGTCTCCTTACTTCAAGAACTATATAAGCAGGCGGGAAAATATAAGACAACGATTATGCCGGGGTATACGCACTTGCAACGTGCTCAGCCCATCACATTTGGCCATCATTTGTTAGCCTATGCACAAATGTTTATGCGAGATGATTCTCGTTTGCATGATTGTGCGGTACGAATGAACGAATGTCCTCTTGGAAGTGGCGCATTGGCGGGAACGACTCATCCGATTAATCGCGCCCGTACAGCAGAGCTGCTTGGGTTTTCTGCGCCAACCGCTAACAGTTTGGACGGTGTAGCTGATCGGGATGCCTGCATAGAGTTTTTATCTGCGCTATCTATGGTGATGATGCACCTTTCGCGGTTCTCGGAAGAAATTATTTTGTGGTGTTCTTCAGAGTTTAAGTTTGTGGAATTGGATGACGCTTATGCAACTGGTTCTAGCATTATGCCCCAAAAGAAAAATCCGGATGTTGCAGAATTGGTCCGAGGAAAAACAGGACGCGTATATGGCGATTTAATGGGTTTGCTAACGGTGATGAAGGGCTTGCCCCTTGCTTATAATAAAGATATGCAGGAGGATAAAGAGGCCGTTTTTGATGCAGTTGATACCGCAAAGTTGTGTTTGACTACTTTTGCTCCAATGTTGGCAACGATGCGCGTTCTACCTGATCATATGCGTAAAGCAGCTTCCAGTGGCTTTATTAATGCAACAGATTGTGCAGACTATCTTGCTAAAAAGGGTATTCCATTCCGTGATGCTTACAAAATCACAGGACAATTGGTGGCACATTGCCTAGCGGAAAATAAAACTTTAGAAACTCTCTCTCTTGCGGAGTTTAAACAATATAGTCCTATTTTTGAAGAGGACGTTTACCATGCGATTGCATTGGATACTTGCGTGAATGGTCGTGTTTCTGCGGGCGGACCGGGCTTGTCTTCGGTTGAAGTGCAGTTGCAAGCATTGCATACATTTTTAAAAGAAAGGTCACAGTCATGAAAACGGCGGTATTTGTAGACGGACAACACGGAACAACAGGATTACAAATTGAGTCTAGACTGCATGCCCGCGATGATATTGAACGGATTGAAATTCAAGAGAACAGGCGTAAAGACCCACAAGCGCGCAGAGAGTGTTTGAACCGTGCGGATGTTGTCTTTCTTTGTTTACCAGATGATGCAGCGCGAGAAGCGGTATCTTTTATCGATAATGACAAAACACGTGTGATCGATGCCTCTACAGCACATCGTACGGCTAATGGATGGGTATATGGATTTCCAGAATTGGATGGAGGACAGCGTGAACGCATCCATACAGCAGCTCGCGTAGCGGTTCCCGGTTGTCATGCTACTGGTTTTAATGCGGCAGTACATCCATTGCGAGCAGGTGAAATTATTGGAAGTGATTATCCTTTGGTTGCACAATCCATTTCGGGTTATTCAGGTGCAGGCAAAAAAATGATTGCACAATATGAGGATACACGCAAAGATGATCCGGTATTAAAAAGCCCCCGTCTTTATGCTTTGGGCTTGCATCATAAACATCTGCCAGAAATGAAGGTCATCAATCATTTGGATAAACCACCGCTGTTTACACCAATGGTTGGTCCCTATCGACAAGGCATGTTAGTTCTTTTGCCACTTCGTACAGAGTTGATGAAAAAGAAATTGGATGCAGCAGCCATTCATTCTTATTACGAACAGTATTACCGGAATGATCCGTTTATTCAAGTGATGCCATTTGATGACACCTCTTCCTTTGATATGGGATATTTCGGTGCAGACGGTGCTAATGGAACAAACCGATTGGATTTATTTATCTTTGGACATGATGAAGAAGTATTGGTAGTTTCCAGATTGGATAATTTGGGAAAAGGCGCATCCGGTGCGGCTATGCAGTGCTTTAATTTAATGATGTGGATGGATGAAACCACGGGTTTAATGTAGACAATGCACACCGTCTTTTGCCCCAGAAGAAAGAAGAATAAAGATGACAATACAAGAATTAAAGGGTGGGGTTACCACACCAAAAGGCTTTGTTGCCAATTGATTGCATTGTGGCATTCGTGCAAACAAAAGTAAAAAGGATTTGGCATTAGTGTTTGCAGAGAAAATGTGCGATGCGGCTGCGGTTTATACA
>DOXU01000169.1 GCA_003518885.1 Oscillospiraceae bacterium | reverse complement strand
GATATATGGCGCGTGTTGCATTTGTAATGGATAAACTTTTGCAGAAAATAGGCCTTTCTGGTCGAAGTTTTGTTCCCATGATTCTTGGATTCGGGTGCAGTGTACCTGCCGTTATGTCTTCTCGCACACTTCCAAGTGATCGCGATCGTAGAATGACGATTCATCTTATTCCGTTTATGAGTTGTAGTGCCAAACTGCCAATTTACGGTATGTTCACTATGGCGTTTTTTCCAAAAAATCGCGCTCTAGTTATGATTGTCCTCTATGTTTTGGGAATGACTCTTGGGATTATTAGCGCAAAACTTTCTCAACGAACAATTTTCAGGGGCAAGGCTGATCCATTTATTATGGAATTACCACATTATCGCTTGCCAAGCCCTAAAAGCGTCTTGTTATTGCTTTGGAACAAAGTCTGGGATTTCATTTCCCGTGCATTTACTATTATTTTCTTAGCAACCATTGTTGTTTGGTTCCTGCAAAAATTCAATTGGATGCTTCAACCAGTTCCTAATAGCGCAGATAGTATTCTGGCTAGCATAGGTAAGTTCATTACCCCAATATTTGTTCCATTAGGATTTCATAATTGGCAAATCACAACAGGTTTGGTTACGGGCTTCATGGCAAAGGAAACCGTTTTGAGTACTTTGGGTGTTTTGACAGGAGCAAGTACAGCTGGTCTCCCGGCAGCGCTTGCTCAAATGATGACGCCATTAGCGGCCTTTTCGTTCCTAGTGTTTACATTAATCTATTCTCCTTGTGTAGCAGCAATCAGCGTCATTAGTAAGGAGTTGAATGGCAGATCTGCCGCTTTTGTTATATTTTATCAAACGGTCGTTGCCTGGATTTGCGCTTTTGCCATATACCAGATTGGATCACTTTTCATTCATTAAGTGAGTTTCTTATTATGAAAATAATGATACAGATTCAAAAAGAGAAAGAGCAGCTATATAGTGATTGCTCTTTCTCCTTTTTATTGAATATCACTAAAAAGGTTTGCGCTATGAGGAGAAATATGATATTCTCAAGTTAATAAGAAATAAAAAATTGTGGGATGAATTTACGTTTTAGTCGGTACATCTATGTAAACTTGATTTTAAAACTTTATAAGAAGTAATTGCGTGTTTTTAATATGGAATAAAAATGTTCAGAAAGACTTTTTATATATTGATGATTTGGACCATATTCAGCGGGCTTCTTATGGAAATAAGATATGCCACAAAAAAGCTATATACTTGTGTCTGTTTATCGAGTTGCTATCGGAGGATAATAAAATAGATTGATGTATGATTTGGGATTTTTAAATGGGAAAATTTATTTAAATGGGGCTTTTATAGAGGCCAATTTGTTTTGTAATAAAGGGAAAGTAAGTGCTATCACAACGGAACAATTGGAATGTACAGAAACAGTTAATGCGGAAGGGAAAATGATCCTTCCAGGATTCATTGATCCGCATGTTCATTTCGCTTCAGGTGAAAATATTAACGCGTCTAGTGACAATTTTTATTCGGGCTCAATAGAGGCGGCTCTTGGGGGAATTACAACTTTTATTGATTCAATTGGTCCTGTCCGAGATATAGATGGTTTATATGATGCCTTTGAAAAAAAACAGGACATGACCGAACGCAGTGTGGTAGATTATGGAGTGCATACCATATTGGCTGGGCTTTTGGATGATGCATCCGAATTTCTGCAAAATTCTGTTGAACTTGGTATGCCGACGGTTAAATTATTTACAACTTATTCTGCTAATGGTAGGCGTACTTATGACCGGGATATTGCCGCATTATTAAAGAGCTCCAAAAAATGCGAGGCACGAATTGTGGCTCATGCAGAAAATGATGATTTATTGGCGGATGGAGGGCAAATTCCGGTCTCGGATTTAGAAACCTCTAGACCAGCTGTTTGTGAACGTACGGCAGCTTTGAATTTATGTGAACTAGCGAAATCATTTGATGGTTTGCTGTATATTTCCAATCTCTCCGCGGGTACTACCGTGAAACGTATTCGTGAGCAATATGGTGAATTGTTACATAGAGAACTGGTTTTAGAAAGCTGTCCACAGTATTTTCGATTTGATTCTTCGGTTTATGGAACGGACAAAGGCAGCGGTTATACGATGATCCCGCCATTGCGCTCTAAAAGAGAGCGAGACAGTCTGCGATGTGCCCTGGACACACTTGATGTAATGGGGACCGACCATCATCTTTTGGACTTTTCCTTAAAACAGGGAAAATTTTTGCGTAATATTCCCATGGGTGTTAGTGGATTACACTATGCGTTCAGTTCTATGTACACTCTTTTTGGCGATAAAATTCTCCCTTACTATACAGAAAATCCGGCGAAAATTGAGGGCTTATATCCACACAAAGGTACTCTTGCGCCTGGAGCCGATGCAGATGTAGTAGTATTTGATCCGGAAACGGAATGGACAGTTGATGACGAAAAAAGCATTTATCACGGTATGTCGATGCTAGGAAAAGTGTCTTCTGTTTTCTCTCATGCCAAATGTGTTGTACAGGACGATCAGTTTGTGGGGGAAGAGGGAACAGGTTCCTACCAGGAGAGAAAGATTTCCGTTCAATAAACAGGCATCAGCGTTTTAGTAAATTGAATATTGGGTGTACTAGCAAAAGCACGAATGATACTTGTGTTGTTATTGACTATTTTGATCTGCATTGTTCGGAGTGCCAAAGATCAGGCAGTATATTGTAAATAAGAGTAAAACAAAAAATTTAATTTGAATTCTCTAGGTAAAAATTTTGAAAATCAAGAATGTCGATACACCGATTGAGTCAAATATAAAGGTGAAAATAATCGAAATGACCAATAATATTTTTGCCGAAATATCAAAAAAGTGAATGCGCTCTTTTGAAGCGATAGTGAATCTGGTAAATTCTATATTTTTACGATTTGTCTGCTTATAATTGCATTGAAAAGCCGTTCCATGCTATAATAATTTAAGAATGCAAATTTGTTTTAGGGTTTAAATCTATATAAAATAATTCTAATAAAGAACTACATCAAGGCATTTTGGCTTTTATTGTTGAAAATATCAGGGGTATCCCATAGCATACACATTTTAGATGCCCACACGAAAGGGGTAATGGTTATGAACTATTCCAAAGAAGTGGAGAATATGTGTCCTGTTACAAAGGGACCAATGCATGGCCCAGCGCCAATTCCAGAAGAGGGTCGTTGGGTAAAATCCTATGAGATTAAAGATATTTCTGGCTTATCTCATGGCGTTGGCTGGTGTGCACCACAGCAAGGATGCTGTAAACTGACGCTAAATGTGAAAGATGGTATTATCGAAGAGGCATTGATTGAGACAGTTGGGTGCTCAGGTATGACACATTCTGCGGCTATGGCTGCGGAAATTTTGCAAGGAAAGACTCTACTTGAGGCTTTGAATACGGATTTAGTCTGTGATGCCATTAATGTTGCAATGCGCGAAATTTTCAAACAATTAGCATATGGGCGTTCTCAGACAGCTTTTTCTGAAGGAGGATTGCCAATCGGGGCATCCCTTGAAGATTTAGGAAAGGGTCTTTACTCACAAGTGGGAACTGCATTTGGGACAAAGGCCAAGGGAGTACGCTACTTATCAACAACAGAGGGGTATATTCTTTCTCTTGCACTGGATGATAATAATGAGGTTATTGGGTATAAATTTGTCCATGTTGGTAAAATGATGCAAGATATTCGGCACGGAGTGGATCCCAAAAAGGCATATGAACAAAATATCGGCACATATGGACGATACAAAGGGGCCACTAAATACATTGACCCACGTGAAGAATAAAGCAGAAGGAGGCATTTACCATGGTTCAATTTGAGGGTTACGAGAGAAGAATTGATAAAATTAAGAGTTGCCTTTCCGAAAATGGAATCGAATCTTTAGAAACCGCAAAAGATATTTGTCTTTCTAAAGGAATAGATGTGGAAAAGATTGTTAAGGGCGTCCAAAAAATTGCATTTGATAATGCGGTTTGGGCCTACACCCTCGGAACTGCACTGGCGATTAGGAAGGGTATTGCAACTGCACCAGAAGCGGCCGAAATAATTGGTATAGGGCTACAAGCCTTTTGTATTCCGGGCTCAGTGGCGGAACAACGCAAAGTTGGAATTGGACACGGTAATCTTGGTGCAATGCTTTTGCATGAAGAAACAAAATGTTTCTGTTTTTTAGCTGGGCATGAATCATTTGCGGCAGCAGAAGGTGCTATTGGTATTGTGCGTACTGCAAACAAGGTACGAAAAATTCCTTTGCGCGTTATCTTGAATGGCCTAGGGAAAGATGCGGCTTTTATTATTAGTCGTATCAATGGTTTTACCTACGTAGAGACTCAGCATAATTACCATACTGGCGAATTAAAGGTGATCAACGAGCACACTTATTGCGCGGGTGAACGTTCAGCTATTCGTTGCTATGGTGCAGATGATGTTTCTGAGGGCGTCGCTATTATGCGTAAAGAGGATGTGGATGTCTCCATTACAGGGAATTCAACTAATCCGGTTCGTTTTCAGCATTTAGTTGCGGGCACTTATAAAAAATGGTGTAATGAAAACGGCAAAAAATACTTTTCAGTCGCTTCAGGCGGTGGAACAGGTCGTACATTGCATCCAGATAACATGGGAGCAGGTCCGGCTTCGTATGGTTTGACTGATTCTATGGGACGTATGCATGGCGACGCACAGTTTGCGGGGTCGTCCTCCGTGCCGGCACATGTAGAGATGATGGGATTGATCGGTATGGGCAATAATCCAATGGTAGGTGCCACCGTTGCTTGCGCCGTGGCGGTTTCACAGGTAAAATAAAAAGGTAAGTGTAAAATTTTACGATGAAATGAAAGGGTGTTTCTTAGGGGAAATATCCTTTCATTTCATTATCAAAGGTTTTTTATTATAATTAAATCGATTTTCATATAAAAAAAGAGGAGAATGCAATAATGGATAGAGAAAAGCTCGCGTTAGATACTCATGAAAAAGGGGCCAATTGTGCGCAATCTGTGCTTGTGGTCCTTTGTGATGAGATTGGATTGGATAGAGATGAAGCACTAAAACTCACTGCTTGTTTTGGAAGAGGGATGGGTAGTGGAGAAGTTTGTGGGACGCTCTCGGGAGCGTTGATGGCATTGGGCATGAAATATGGTAGCGTAAAAGAAGGGGATTTAAAGAGCAAAAAGGCTATGAGCAAAAAGGCATACGAATTTACGGAGAAATTCAAAAAGAAATATCACACTGTTTTGTGCAGAGAACTATTGGCCGACAGCCAAAAGGAGAACGGAGATGCTTCGGCAATTTGTCCAAAATTGATTACCAGTGCAGTCAATTGGGCGGAAGAGATGCTACATAAATAAAAAAGTGAATAATTGTTGAAGATTGGCAGACAAAAGACGGATTTGTTG
>DOXU01000131.1 GCA_003518885.1 Oscillospiraceae bacterium | reverse complement strand
CTTTTCCTGTTGCAGAGCATTGGTCAGGGCCAGCAAGTCTGCCGCTATCAAAGCTTCGCCTCTAGAGGCGATGGCAGCCGGCCTTCCAGTCCTTTTGGAACAAAGCAGTGCGAATGCTGAACTAGTAAGAGAAGGTGTCAACGGATTTTTGTTTGAACATGCTCCTCAACTGGGTGACAAGCTGCGTATGCTGAGCCAACTTGATTTACAAGGCGAAGGTCTTCTCCGAAAATTGGTGAGAAGAAGCACAACAGGATTAACCTGTGAAGCGCTTGCTGCCATTATGGTGCAGGATTATCGAAATGCAATGGAACACCCTCACAGCGTTGAAAAAGCCAATAGTGGTTCTATGCATATTCATCATGTTTCCAAAAAGTCATAAAATAATCATTAAATTCAAAGCCGCCGAATTTTTTAAATGTTTTTCGGCGGCTTTTCTATTTTTATAACAGGAGGAATGAAAATGCTAAAAGAAATTGAATCCAGAAGAAGTATCCGAAAATATCTTACCCGTGATGTTATGGACAAACAAATCCTCAACTTGATCGAAAGTGCAAGACTTGCTCCCTCCGGAGATAATACACAGCCATGGAATTTTATTGTTGTTCGGTCTGCAGCCATCAAAAATGCTTTAATCGCCGCAGATCACCACCAAAAATGGATGAAAGAAGCACCTGTTCTGTTAGTCTGTACTGCAGATATTACCTGCAGAAGAAAAGATGGTCCTTTTCATCTTGATGAAAATAGTTCCGAACCGGAACTCAAGCAAATTATTCGTGACGCTGCCATTGCTATTGAAAATCTTCTGCTGGAAGCAGAACATGATGGTCTTGCGGCTTGCTGGACCGGTTGGTTCGATCAAAAAGACGTTCGCCCAATTTTGGGAGTCCCTGAAAATCAATATGTATGTGGAATTATTCCGATTGGGTATGCTGCAGAAGCACATCCGGCTCCTCGTCCCAGAAGGCCTTTGGAAACTATGGTTTACTATGACTCGTGGGGGAATTCAATAAAATAAAGAACAAGGTCCAACCGCTTTTTGATCGGTTGGACCTTGTTTTATCTTAACCTTAAATTTTATTTTTGGGTCTGCGGTTTTGTGTTGGTCGCTTTTGCAGCAATTTTTTTATTCTTTTTCTTATGCTCTTCCCAAGCTACATAGAGCGGCCCAGCAATACAAACAGAAGAATAACAGCCGGAAGCCACACCTACCATCATTGGCAGTGCAAATGTAGTAACACTCGGTAGATTAAAGATCGACCCTAACACAAATACACAAGTGATTGAAAAAAGTGTACACAAAGCCGTATAAATTGAACGAGTCAAAGTCTGATTCGTACTCAAATCCACCAACTCGGCATAGGAAGCACGTCCTCCCAACAGCCGACGGTTTTCACGAATACGGTCATAAATGATAATGGTATCATTTAGCGAATAACCAAGGATTGTCAAAGCAACGGCAATAAAGTTATCATTAAGCGGAATCCTAAAAATAATAAACGTGAAATAAATCATCAGGACATCGTGCAGCAAAGCAACAATGGCCATTGTCCCAGCGGGAAGTCCGCCAATCTTTTTAAAGCGCAGAGACACATAGAAAACAAGCAGTAATACCGTAATAATACATGCAACAATACACTTTTTAAAGAAATCGCTTCCCATCGTTGGATTGATGGAGCTGGATTCAACGACTGTAAATTGGGAATCGGGATACTTTTCACTCAAAGTCTGTGCTATCTGCGTTTGCTGATCAACTGTAATATTGTCGGTTCCAGCAAAACTGATCGAAACGCTCTTCTGCTGTGATCCTCCAGCCATATCTCCTAAAAGACGAACAGTTGCATCTTTTCCGGTAATATCTTTTGCAACTTGCTCCATATCATTGGACTGAAGTTCTCCCTGATAGGAGTATTTAATTACGGAGCCGCCTTTAAATTGAATATCCAGTTGCGTACCAAAGATCACGTTACAAATGATCCCGATTGCAAACAAAGAAAGAGAAAAGGCAATATAAATTTTTTTGTTCTCACTAAATCCAATATGGAATTTATAAATTCCCGTAGCCTCAGGATTAGCAGCCATCTTTTTCTCAGAAAGGCCACCAAAAAGCCAGCGCTTACGGAAGCATTTAAAGGAGGACAGAGACTTCGTCATTGTACGGGTTGTAAAGACGCCAAAGATAAAGTTTCCGATGTTGCCAATCAGTAATGTATAGCCAAAAGAATAAATTGATCCGGTTGTGCTTGGGCCAAAGAAAGAAGAAAGAATATTCGTTGGTCCAAATACCAGCATCAAAATAACAGATACAATAATTGTGGTAATATTGCCATCAAAGATTGCCCAAAAACTATTTTCATCACCGGCGCGAATTGCGTTGTCTATACTCTTCCCTGCGCAAATCTCTTCCTTAATACGGGTAGCTGTAATAATATTGGCGTCGACGCCCATACCGATAGAAAGAATAATACCTGCAATGCCAGGCAATGTCAGAGTAAAGCTGTTAACAAATGGGAAGTATCCCGACACGGCCGCAAAGCAAAGTGCGATCTGACCGCATAGAGAAATAATGGCGACAACGCCAGGCAAACGAAATACAAACAACATAAACAGGCAAATCCCGGCAAAGCCGATAATTCCTGCAATCAGCATGGCCTGCAGAGAAGTTGTTCCCAAGACCGGGCTGACGGTACTAAAACTAGTCGTATTCAGTTTAAATG
>DOXU01000031.1 GCA_003518885.1 Oscillospiraceae bacterium | reverse complement strand
CGCTTTCTCTACAAAGCAGGCAGCCTTTATCTTTGTTTTAACAATAATCTGTTGTTTCATGGCTGCGTCCCCTTGGACAAAGAAGGACAATTCGAATCTGTTTTGGTAGATGGCAATTATTATTCGGGCAAGCGTTATATGGACGAGATTGATCACATTGCACGCCGCGCCTATTCCAAGGAGCGCAAACCAAATGATTTGGACTTTATGTGGTATCTGTGGGGCGGGTGCAAATCGCCTTTCTGTGGCAGAGTTATCAAAACATTTGAACGCATGTGGGTGACTGATAAAGCTGCTTGGGTCGAACCGCAGAATGATTATTATGTTTTCTGCAAACAAGAAGCCTATTGTCGAATGGTCTTGAGAGAATTCGGTCTGTATGGTGACTTTTGTCATATTATCAACGGCCATCTTCCTGTTAAAGTCATTCAAGGGGAAAAACCCGTTAAGGGCGGCGGCGTCATGATTATTATTGACGGCGGCTTTTGCAAAGCTTACCAGAAAACAACAGGCATTGCCGGCTACACTCTCATTTTCAACTCACATAGCATGCGACTGAAGGCCCACAAACCTTTTAAGGGTAAGGCTAACGCACTGCAATCCAACGCCGACATGCAATCCGAATCGGAAGTAATTGCTTATTCTCCCACACGGATTATGGTAAATGACACGGATAACGGACGCCAACTCCGTGATCAGATTGCCGATTTAACGGAACTGGCTAAAATTTATCAATCAAATCATCTGATGATGCAGGACACAAAGAAAAGAGAGACCTTTTAACTTATCTTTTTTCATTACGCAGAAAACATGGTGAATTTCATCACCGTGTTTTTTACTGTCTAAACCAAAATATTCCGAAACAAAACAAGCCCCTCCATACGAAAATTTTTTCCTTAAAGGCAAAATAGATCACCCAACTAAAAAAGCGCAGTGGAATCATTCCACCGCGCTTTTACTTATTCGATTAACAGGAAAAACATTCTGCCTTTAGGGCTTCATGCTATCCTTATTTTTTCTTCTGAATAGCTTCTTTGGCCGCTTTAACAATGTGCTCTGCAGTCAAACCGTAGAACTCCAGTACCTGCAAAGCTTTACCGGACTGACCAAACTGGTCATCCACCCCAACCCGTACAACCGGTGTAGGATAATTTTCCGCCAAACTCTCACAAACAGCACTGCCAAGCCCACCAATAATATTGTGTTCTTCAGCGGTGACCACAGCACCGGTTTCTTTTGCCGCTTTTTTCAACAATTCATCATCAATCGGTTTAATTGTATGAATATCTAACACACGGGCACTCACACCGTCGGCTTTCAGCATTTCCCGTGCACGTAAAGCCTCTGCCACCATTAAGCCAGTCGCCACAATGGTCACATCCTGCCCATCCTGCAAAGTAACCCCTTTGCCTAATTCAAAATGATAAGATGGGGTATCATTGACAACGGGCACGGCCAAACGGCCCATTCGTAAATAAACAGGGCCATCATGCTGAATAGCCGCCAGAACTGCCGCACGGGTCTCAATAGCATCGGCTGGAGAAATAACCGTCATGCCCGGAATCGAGCGCATGAGCGCAATATCTTCACAGCACTGATGGGTTGCGCCATCTTCCCCCACTGAAAGACCAGCATGTGTCGCCCCGATCTTTACATTTAAATGTGGATAGCCAATAGAGTTCCGTACCTGCTCAAAGGCTCTGCCAGCCGCAAACATAGCAAAGGTGCTGGCAAATACAATTTTTCCTACCGCAGCCATACCTGCCGCTGTGGACATCATATTGCTTTCTGCAATTCCGCAATTAAAATGCCGTTTTGGAAATTTTTCTTTAAAGATAGCAGTTTTGGTCGACTTGGAAAGATCGGCATCCAACACAAACAAATTGGGGTATTGTTCACCAAACTCTGCTAAGGCTTTACCGTAAGCATCTCTTGTGGCAACTTTTTTCTGTTCACTCATGCTTGTGCCTCCAATTTTGCCAATGCAGCATCCAATTCCTTAACGGCCTGCGCATATTCTTCATCGTTTGGCGCTTTTCCATGCCAAGATGCCTGATTTTCCATATAGGAAATTCCTTTGCCTTTTATACTGTGCGCCACAATAACCGTTGGTTTTCCTTTTACGGTTTTAGCCTCTTTGTAAGCAGCTTCAATCTCATCAAAGTTGTGTCCATCAATTTCAATTACATGCCAACCAAACGCGGCATATTTATCGGTAATCGGCTCCGGAGACATGACATCTGTAATTTTTCCGTCGATCTGTAAGCCATTGTTGTCTACGTAGGCTACTAAATTATCTAATTTATACTGTGCGGCAAACATTGCGGCTTCCCAAACTTGGCCTTCTTCTAATTCGCCATCGCCCAAAATGGTGTACACACGGTATGGGTCTCCGCAAGCCTTTGCCGAAAGGGCCATTCCACAAGCCGCTGAGATCCCCTGCCCTAAAGAGCCTGTAGACATATCAATGCCCGGCGTATCCCGCATATTCGGATGGCCTTGCAAGCGACTGCCAAGCTTTCTAAACTCTTTTAGCCATTCTTTTGGAAAATCGCCTTTAAGCGCCAAGGCTGCATAAACGGCTGGCACGCTGTGCCCTTTTGAAAGCACAAAACGATCCCGTTTTTCGTCCTCCGGTTTTTGTGCGTCTACATGCATCTCCATGAAATATAAATAGGAGACAACATCGGCAATCGCCAGCGATCCACCCGGATGCCCCGACTGTGCGCTGTAAATTTCAAGCACAATGCCCTTCCGGATTTCCAGTGCTTGTTTTTCTAAAAACTTTCTTTTTTCAGCATCCATTGCCATCCTCCCGACAATCATTGTCTGTTGCCCCAAACTACTTCATCACGTAGAAAAAGGACAACTCTTTCTTTCATAAGATGTCCCTTTTCAGAACAGGCAAACCCCTTGGCACCACAAAATTTCGTATTTTATGCAATCCCTTTTATTGTGCCAGCCGTCTATCTGTTTTAAATGGCCAAAAATTAAACCAAATCCGACCAATTTCTGCTTATGCTGATACAATTTTATTATAGAAGGCCGACCTCTACCTGTCAATAGACATCCATGTTCCACCCCACAGCAGAAAAGAAGAGACGACTTTTAAGTCGCCTCTTCTTTTTATCGAATCCTGTCTTTTTAGGGTTGTGTTTTTTTCACAAACCGCATATTCACCAGGTCGTTATATGTATAACTTCCCGTATAGATCCCTGTTTTAATCAAAACATCCATGTCATTTTCCACCGCTTTTTGCGAAATAAACCCATCTGGGCTCCAAAGGTGATCCTCATAAGCACGTTTCAAAGAATCGTTTAATGACTGATCAGATAATGTGGGAAATTCCAATTTTAAATCTTTTTTCGCCAACGTTTTATTCGTTTGGATGGTCTTTAGCGCTTTAACAATGGCATTTGTGAATTTCTGCACCGTCTGTGGATCTTTTTCTATCGTCGATTTTTTAGTACCAAAAACAGAATAGGAGAAGTCCCCCATATCAGGGAATTTGTAGAACGGCTCTCCCCACACTC
>DOXU01000222.1 GCA_003518885.1 Oscillospiraceae bacterium | reverse complement strand
CCAGGCCATACTCTTCTGCTGCTGCAACGGAAGAATCATAGATGTTCTTCATGATGCTGTGCAGACGCTCGCCAACTTCTTCTGCTGTCCAGCAGATATGTTCTGCGTTCTGGCTCATTTCCAGTCCGGATACTGCAACGCCGCCTGCGTTTACTGCCTTGGACGGTGCTACGATCATATCTTTCTGACCCATCAAATAGACCAGTGCTTCGTTGGTTGTCGGCATATTTGCAACTTCGATGTAGTATTTAATATGATTATTGACAATCTTCTTTGCTTCTTCAAGGTCTACATCGTTCTGGGTTGCACATGGCATTACGATGTCAACTTTGCGTTCCCAAGGTTTCTTGCCTGCAACAAACTCGCAATGGAATTTGTCAGCATAATCCTGAACCTTATCGTGGCCGCTTGCACGCATCTGAAGCATGAAGTCCAATTTCTCTTTGGTTGTTACGCCATCGGGATCATAGATGTAGCCGTCAGGGCCCGACAGGGTAACTGCCTTGCCGCCGAGTTCTGCAATCTTTGTTGCTGCGCCCCATGCTACGTTGCCGAAGCCTGCCAGTGCAATTTTCTTACCTTTTACTTCTTCGCCTTCGTGACGGAGAACTTCCTGCAGATAGTAAACAGAACCGAAGCCTGTTGCTTCCGGACGAACCAAGCTGCCGCCGAAGGAAAGGCCCTTGCCGGTGATGGTTCCGTTTTCAAATGCTCCACGGATACGGCGATACTGACCATACAGATAGCCAATCTCACGTCCGCCAACTCCAAGGTCACCTGCCGGAATATCTACATCTGGTCCAATATGACGATACAGTTCGGTCATGAAGGACTGGCAGAAACGCATTACTTCTTCATCGCTCTTTCCGCGAGGATCAAAGTCGGAGCCGCCTTTTGCACCGCCCATTGGCAGTGTTGTCAAGCTGTCCTTAAATGTCTGCTCAAAGCCCAGGAACTTCATGATTGAAAGGTTTACAGAAGGAGCAAACCGCAGTCCGCCCTTGTAAGGTCCGATGGCGCTGTTGTACTGTACACGGAATCCACGGTTTACCTGTACCTTACCTGCATCATCTACCCATGTTACACGAAACTGAATTACACGCTCAGGCTCAGCCATACGCTCGAGCAGTGCAGCTTTTTCATATTCCGGATGAGCATCCACGACTGGTGCCAATGAAGAATAAACTTCTTCCACCGTCTGCAGGAATTCAGGCTCATTCGCATTTTTCTTTTTCAGGTCAGCAATCACTCTGTCAACATACTTGCTCATAGTTTTGATTTACCTCCGTTTGTTAATACTTTTTGTTCCTTTTCCTACAAAAAAAGCCTTCTTCTTTTCATAAACTCTTTTAAGTTTGAAAAAAAGCTCGTTTTGCTGTCTTGAAGTCAATCCAAAGCAAACTTTTGCACAGCAAAGCAAAAATCTTTGCACTGCATGATCCCTTTTACAGTTACTGCAAAACTGTAATTTACAACCATACGGTACAATGCCACATGGCTCTGAAAACAGCTCTTAGGAATTAATCTATCTTAATATTTCAATCCCCTATCACTTGTTTTCATCTATATTGTTCAGCCGACTTTCAGAATTCTACAAAAAAATACAGATCTTCAAAAATATTTTTGTACTTTTGACGTAATCAACAGTTTCTTTCCTGACTATTCATCACAATCACAAAAATATTTCTCTGATTCTTTTCTGAGTCCTCTGAAAACTTCTCAACTTAAAGCCACGGATTGACTCCCTTTTCCTGCATCACCCCCTTTCCTTCTATTTTCATCTCTCTGATCCCTTTTTACCCTTGTTCCGTTAGGATCATCAAGCCGTCTATGAATTTCTTGATATTGATCTTTCCTCCGCGCTCTCGTTTCCCACGAATAAAATCCATCTCTGCACGGATTTCTTCAAACGGAAACAAGCTCCCTGAATAGCGCTCAAACGTCTCATTCAAAGCAAAAACTATTCCAAGATGGGCGAGATTACACATCCCCGCAGCAATCGCCCTCCGAACCCGCTGTTCCATATTCTGGGGAGTATTGGTAAGTGTCTTAAAAAGCTGTCCAAGACTAATCTGTGATAAAGAAACGTGATTTTCCCGCAGATACTCGCACATTTTTAAAATATCCTCGCTGCCACGTTCTCCAGACATTCCCAACTGATTCAATATGTATTGATAGCGGCGCATGGAAAAATTATCTTTTTCCTCTTTCCTCGCAGGAGAAAGAGCGGTATCTTTCTGAAAAATATTGCGAATATTGGAAAGCGTTTTTTCATTCTCAATCTCTCGAATAATATTTCCGATCACCGTTTTTACTTCAATCACATTGATCGGTTTACTAATAAAGAAATCGATTCCCGCATGATAGGCTTTTCCAATCAGTTTTTTATCAGATACCTGCGAAACCATAATACATTTGGCATGACAATTCATTTCTCTCAGGTTTTGAACGATCTGAATCCCATCTTTTTCAGGCATCAGAAAATCAACAAGAATCAGATCCGGATTGTGGGATAGGATCTCCTGCTCATCTGGGACTTTTCCTCCGGAGTCTCCGCAGATTTCCCCCAAATGATATTCTTCAATAATATCTTCAAGAATATCGATCACTGTCTGGTCGTCTTCCACTATATAAATATTCAAAAGCTATCCCTCCAATGACGCAACCGGAATCGTAATTCGAAATTCCGTTCCCGCTCCCAAAGCCGAACGGACCTCTAATTTTCCGTGAAATTCTTCTTCCACGGCTGCCTTAACGCCAGCCAGCCCGACGCCACGGTATATATTTCCGGTCTGCTTATCAAATTTTGTGGAAAATCCCATTTGAAAAATTTTGGTCAGATTTTTCTCTGCAATTCCCGGACCGTCATCCCGCACTGAAAACACATAGGAATCGCCTTCCTGCTGTTCGAAAATTTCAACCAGCCCCGAAGAACGCACAGAAGCGATCGCTTCAATCGCATTGTTTTCGAGATTTTTAAGAATGGCCATAAGGGAATAATGCTTATCTGTAAGAAAATCCTTTTGATAGCGAAAATCCAGTTTGATATCCAAATTTTTGGATTCCATCATTCGGTAAGTAGATTCCTGCAAAATATTCAGGCTATCTTTAAGGTGCATCTTCTTTTCCGGATACTGTTCATCAACCTCTTTTTCAATTCCGTGAATAATTCTAAGATAATCCTTTTTGATTTCATGAACATCCCGCGCAATCGCTAAAGACAGCCTTTGTGTTTCCTGCGGAACATCCAAATCGGAAAGCATCTCATATAAATGATAGGCATTCCCCATGATTGTCTCTACATTCTCAGTGTTCTTGCGCATAAAATAAAGTTCTGTTTTAAGACTAGTTGTCATCAAAAACAAACGCTGATATCGCTTTTCATGTTCTTCCTTTGTGAGCAATGTCCGATAATTCTTTAGGAGGATCAGTAAAACCACCACAATGACGGTTCGAATCGCAGCGACCTCAAACAGATAAAGGATTCTCTCTGCTTGTACCAATGTAAAAAACAACTTACTGCGAACCAGTGTTTCAAAAAGATTGGAAATAAAATCGCAGCTAAAAGCCGCCAAAGTCAAGCGGGTAACAGAAGCCGTATACTTGTTTTGAACCATGAATACAAAAAAGAGACCATAGCATAGGAAGAACAGCCCTCCCGGAAGGATCGTCTGCATGCTGCCAATGACGCCTTGTCCATTTATAATAGCTAACGCCCAGCGAAAAAGGAACACCATACAGGAAACACATCCGCAGGTTGCAAGTGAACTTTCTTCCTTATTAATCGTCGTCAAAAGGATCGGCAGAATGGCAACAGCCAAAGAAACACGAAACTCATCTAAAAAGATATTCCAGTAAATTTGAGAAATTACTGCAGTGACAGCCCCTGTCAGAAGATTCATTTTCCATTGTCTTCTGCGATTCATGAGCAATTCGAATCCTTTCTGAAATTCCAGCAAAATTTAATCATACAAATTCTAAATCATGAAGAGTTTCAAAATTTCTTTATGTTTCAAAAATAAAGTAGGAAGTCACAGTTGAAATATTAAATAAATTATAACATATCCAAAAGCAAAACAGAATAGTCTTTGGGAATTTCTTTGTAAAGTGAACTAAATCTGCTGATAATTTTGTCTTTATCGTTTTTTCTCTGATATCTGCTCTAAATC
>DOXU01000263.1 GCA_003518885.1 Oscillospiraceae bacterium | reverse complement strand
TTCTCCACATTTTCATCATTTTCATGGGATTCATGGAAAAATGACCGAAGCCTCCGCCGTGTTCACCCCGCATGCCCTGCATCATTTGCATCATCTGCGCACGAGAATCCGCGCTAAAATCACCGCCGCAAGGGAATCCATTTTCATCCGCTTCGGCAAACTCCGCTTCGTTCTCTGCCTTTACCTTGGTCGTCAAATTGGCATTCCATTTTTCCAACAAAGTAAGCAACTGGGTTCCTTCTTCTTCGTTCAGGCCCTCAAAGCAAGTGGTCAACGTCTCTTCCCGACTGGCTTTTTGTTTCTCGGCGATCGCACGACCTTTGTCTGTCAAAGTGACCTCAATCACATGGCGATCGGCCTCACTACCGGCGCGGCTGATATAGCCCTCTGCTTCCAATCTGCTCAGGGCAAACTCCGCCATGTTCTGGTGCACATGCATGGACTTGAGAAGCTCCGCTGCTGGCTGATTGTCCTTTTCGAGCAGATCCCCCAGTACGCGAACCTGCACACGATCCATACCCTGATACACGCCGTCTTTCCGGCCCTTGGCCGCCTGTACAAACCGCTCTTTTTGCAGAAGACCCATGGTGTGCCGAATCTGTTTGAATATTTTTTCTGAAAGTGTTGTTTTCATGATAAAAACTCCTTTTTCGTTTGTTTTACTTTTTTACTAAGGTGCCTTTTGTTTAGGTACCTTACGAGTTATATGATAAGGCACCTTACCTTGTTTGTCAAGGGTTTTTTATAAGGTACCGTAACTTTTTTTACAAAAAGAAAAACGCCACCCCGATATGGGCAGCGTCTTTTGGCCTTATTCTGCGCTTTATTAAGCTTTTTGTGGATTTAAAACTGTTTGCACATCGGCATCCGAAATATCGTAATTCATGAACTTTTTATAATAATCTTTGACCGCTTGGTTCATATCCAGGCTAGTGAAACGATCCGGATACAAGGTCTTGGCTGCCCACTGCACCTGCAAAACAGACTCCGGTGTATACCGATCCCAGGCATAAGTTCCCACCGGGTTATTATAGACTTTGCCGGTCTGCACCGCTTTGATGCCCGCCCAATTACTATCCTCCCGGATCTTTTTGGCACCATCTTCCCCGGTGTTCCCGATGATGATCACATCTGGATTCCAAGATTTCACCTGATCTAACGAGACCTCTTTGGCGTCTCCGGTCACGCCCTGCGCTGCATTGACACCGCCGGCATCTTTGATCCATTCATCCACAATGGTATCCCCGCCATCCACCTTAATAGGATCAGTAGAAGACAAATGCAACACCCGCAACTTTTCATTCTCTGGAATTTGCGAGGTCGTCGATTTCACGTTATTTACCGTGGATTGTGTGTAAGAATTAAAGGCTTTGGCACGGGCTGGCGCATCGCCACCCAAGGCCGTTGCGGTGGTGGTCACCGCTTTGCCCATCTGATCAAAGTTTTTAAAACCAACCGCAACGACCGGTACTCCCGTTTTTTGTACCGCCTTTGCCGCAGGATCATCTGCTGTGGCAAAATAGACATCCGGCTTTTTCGCCTTTAAGGCAGTCGCATCAAAGGTGCGCGCTGTGGTGGTCAGTGCCGTATTGAACGCGGAATTCATCTTGAGGGCAAGCGGTGTGTTTTTTGCATCATTGGTGGCGGCAACCACCTTAGAGCCTGCTCCCAACACCATTAAAGTAGCAGCATGCCCGGTGGCTGCATCCGCAATGTGACTGATCCTTTGGGGCACCTTGACCCGATTGCCAGCGGTGTCGGTCAGGGTGGTCATTTTGGATACCGTAGAAGACACCGCCGACGATACCTTTGAGGTCGCCGATGAAGTGGTGCCCTTGGTCGAACAACCAAATAGGGGCAACGCAAGCCCTGCACACAAGCACAGCGCCGCCATTGTTTTTGTGGAACGTTTCATTTTCATTTTCCTCCTGCTTCGGATTCTACCTCTGTTTTTATTTTCAATTAATCGTCTCTTCTTCGCCTATTTTGCGTATTTACCTGGATTCTATGCGGATAAACAGGCAGAAAACGACAGAAAATAACGCAGAGTTGACTTGCACAACAGGAAATTGAACTTTTTTATTTGACCCAAAACCCTAAACAAAAGAAAACGGCCTTCCTTTTAGGAAGAAAGCCAAAAATGGATTCCTTTCCTTTTTACCGCATCGTTTTTTGTTATACTTGCACGCTTTCCACTATTTTGTGTGTGATTTGATAAAGCTTTTGCGCATTTTCCTTATTATAAGGGGGTAAAGAAAGAGCTAGGGGTTTATTTTCTCGATAGGCAGACAAACCAACGGGTGCCCGATCTGGCAAATGCATAATGGGCAAAATGGCCTTTTTTACTGGTTTGCCCATCAGTTTATACAGCCCTTTGAGCAACGGGTTGGGAAACATGGCCAACATGCCCGGAGTTTGCACCGCCCAAGGATTATATAGAATATACTTTATTTTCCCCACAGAATCGTTCTGCGCAAAGGCAACACCCGACAAATCATTCAGTCGACTGCCATGCATCATGACCTTTTGCTTTGCAAATTGCTTTTTGTGCTGCAGATCATCCCAGTCGACCTCTCCTTTCATCCCCGAACCACAGATATTTAAAATGACCGGATGCGCTGCCTTTTCCAAGGTCCCTTTGAGCCCATAACTTAACAGAAAACGACTTAAATAATCCAGAGCAAACGTTAATTCAAGCCCTTCGGCTGTCTCGGTATAAACCGCACTGTGTTTTGTTGCACAAAAAATAAGCGCATCTAGGGCAGAAACCTGCTTGTTTACCTTTTCAATCAGCCGTCGATTCTCCACAATCAAACTCAAATCAGCCTGCAAATAAACCGCCCGATCCGTTGCACCAAGTTGGGCGGCTTCTTGCAAAAAAGCCGTGCCATGCGTGGTCGAACTGGCCACCACCAGAATTTGGTCCCCTCTTTTTAAATAGGCCATAGCCAGCCCTTTTCCCAAACCGTTGGACCCACCCGTTATCAAAATCGTTTTCATGGGTAAAAATCTCCTTTTTTTCTTTTCCATTTTATGATAACATATCAGTATAAACAGAAAAGTACGCAAAATAATGACACTAACTTTCCTATCATAAACTCCCGTAGAAAGGAAAACCCACATGAATCCTTTAGACGATCAACTCTGTGTGGACTCGATTAAAAAGGTGATGACCATCTTTGGCGGAAAATGGACCTTTTTGATTATGGGCACCCTGTACAACGGAACCACCCATTTTAATGAATTAAGCAGAAAATTGAAAATTAGCACCAAATCCCTCTCAGATGCGCTGAAAAGGCTGGAAACCCACGATATTATTACACGAAAGGTGCAACCCACTACGCCTATTACGGTAGAATACGCTTTAACCGAAAAAGGCCGTGATTTTCAAACGATTTTTGCGGAGATGAAAACCTGGGGACAAAAATGGCTGAGCGAAAAAGAGGGGGATAATTAAAAGAAAAGGAAGCGCTCACCAAGATGAACCCCTTCCTTTTGAATCGGGAAAAGAACGCGCTTGCTCTTCGACAAAGGGCCAGCAAACACCCTTTGCGTAAAAAAGAGGCCTCCTTAGAAGCCCCGCTCTGTAACCGGAAACAAGGCAAATACCTACCGGCGTTTGCCCGATAGCTTACGGCTGCTTCCCAGAAAATTCTGTCACCCAGCATCCGCTCGTATGGGGCCGCACCATGGCACAGCCGCTATAAAACCATTTTCTCCCTCGTTATTCTACCGCACCCAAGTACATCGCCTCGGTTTTTTCCAAGCCTGCTTTTAAGATGCGGCTGGCCCCTTTCCTCCCTTTTGAGAGGACACCCGACCTTCTGATTTCGTCAAGGGCAGCTGACAGCATACGCATCAACAAAATCTGGGCTTTTTTATCGTGCACACTTTTTCACTTTCATGATTTTTATTTGGTCATACTAAATAAAATGCTCTCTTTCCTCGATATAATTTTGACTAAGGGGTTGAGAAGATGAAACATAGAAAATTGCCGCTTGGCGAAAAAAACATGGTGGGGAAAAGAATAACCGAAGCCCGCGCAAAACTGGGCATGAAGCAAATCGAATTGCTAAGCCAATTGCAGACAAAGGGCATTGACATCAGTGTTCCCGCATTGTCCTTATTGGAGGGGCAAAAGCGCCCTGTAACCGATTATGAGTTGAACGCATTGGCCGATATTTTCCATGTTTCGGTGGACTGGCTTTTGGGCAGAGCGTAAGAAAACGCAAGGCGACAGAACAGGAAACCCCGATCCAGCTACCTTGCGTTTATCGTTTTCTATTTTATATCCTGTAATTTTGCGACAATGCCCTTCGCCTATCTTCCCGCAAAATACGATTCCCATTCTTATGCAATTCGCCCCAACAATTTTTTTGAAAAAAGCCTCTGGGTGCCTCTATTTTGCTTGAGCAAACCACGCCTTTGTTTTTTCTTGTTGCTCTGCTGGCACCTTTGCCTCTACCTGATCGGCCAACCAGCGCAAGGTTTTCTTCTTTAAATAGGTACGCATCTGCTCTTCGGCCTCCACCATCACGGTCTTGATCAGGCACGGGCAATCGCTGCGATAGGCCGCCGGCAAATGCTGTGGATCCAAAATGGCCTCACGCTGGCGGATCTCGGCACACTGAAACAACGGGGCGCCCCCCTCAACTGCTTCAACAACATCCCAAAAAGTAATCGCATCGGGCCCGATTGCCAACGCACAACCACCATGTACCCCGGGAACTGTCTTGACCAACCCCGCCTTTTGCAATTTGGTATACACTTTGGACAAATACGTGCTGGAGATCCCCTGGTAAGCTGCCAGATCTTTGATGCCTACCGATTGCCCTGTTGGCAAATCGACCATATATAACAAGCAATGTAACGCGTACTCTACGCCAACAGAAAACTGCATGTATTTCCTCTTCTTTCGATTGATTTTCTTGTATTCTTTCCTACTATACTGCATTCCCAAGAGCACGTCAACGACATTGTCGATTATTTTTATCCGCAATTTTGCTTTATTGCTTGACTTCCCTCTCATTTTCTGGTGTTCTAATTGCAGATAACAGCAGTCGATAATAGAGCAAATTGAAAACACAAAGGAGTTTCCTTATGATTCCAGAAAAATTTTATGATGTCCTGAAACACGAAGGTGTCGTCACCATTGTCACCTCCAACGCCGAAGGCCCCCATGTGGTCAACACTTGGAACACCTATTTGGTCGTGACGAAAGACGAAAAAATCTTGATCCCAGCCTATGCCATGCGCAAAACCGAGAAAAACATTAACCAAAACAACAAAATCACCCTCGCTTTGGGCGCCAGAGAAGTCATGGGCTACAAAGATTACCAGGGAACCGGTTTTGTGGTAGAAGGAACCGCCAAATTCTTGAGTTCCGGCGCAGAATATGACGAAATGAAAGCCAAATTCTCGTTCTTGACCCGTGTGTTGGAGGTTACCCCTTCCTCTGCGAAACAGATGATCTAATTTTTTTGAACAGCAAGAGAAACCTTTCCGTAAAAAGTGATTTCTTGGTTTATTCTTTCCTTATCATAAGCAAAAGGCCGTCCCAATAGGGACGGCCTTTTTGAGGGTTAGACACATTGAGCAAAAAGAAGAGGACTCCCTTTACTCTGAGCAGAAAAAACAAAAAACTTTCCAGGGTTTAGCCCTGCGTGTATTTTCTAACACACGGCCGGTTTACCGGAAAGTAGAGAGCATATCGTGGTCTCTGCTTTTCCAAAATGCCTTTTGTGGAACTAGGCAGATGGGGTTCTCGCTTTTTTAAGGGATTGGAAGAGAAAAACAGCCATCCACCCCGCCATTTTCTGAAAGGCAGAGAAAAAGGAAAGCCTCACGTGCATTTTCCACAATCGGCACACCCATTACAAATGAACTGGCTCCCACATTGCGCACAGCTTTTTTTATAATGCGGGACATATAATGCCGATTGGGGAATGGGCATGCCCAAACCATTCGTGAGAATCCATTCCACTTG
>DOXU01000196.1 GCA_003518885.1 Oscillospiraceae bacterium | reverse complement strand
GCGTCTTACTTTAAAAAGGAGTTCAATATTCCAGAGCGAGAGACAAAAATAGCAGCTAAAGAAGCATATCAGGCATACCATGTTTATCAAGCTGATATCAAGGAGCATGGGGCTAGAGCATTGGATTTTGCGCGGGCGCATGGAAAATACGTTATTGTATTGTCCGGGAGACCTTATCATGTTGATCCCGAGATCAATCATGGTATTGACCGGTTGATTTCTTCCTATGGGCTGGTTATTGTTACAGAAGATGCGGTTGCCGATTACGTTACGGAGCCGAAAGTGGCAGTTCTAAATCAGTGGACATATCATGCCCGTCTTTATGCAGCGGCCAAATTTGTTACAGAAAGCCCAAATGCACAGCTTATACAATTGGTCTCGTTTGGTTGCGGTACGGATGCTATCACAACAGATGCGGTTCGTGATATCTGTGAACAGGGTGGAAAGCTTTATACACAGATTAAAATTGATGAAATTGCAAACCTTGGTGCGGTAAAAATCCGCATTCGCAGTTTGCTTGCGGCAATGGATTCCCGCAGTAAGGAGAAACATTATGGCTGAACTAAAATATGCTGAAGATGGTCGGCTTCTTTTCACAAAAGAAATGAAAGACGAGTATACAATTCTTCTGCCAATGATGTTGCCAATACATTTTACCTTGATGGCCAACAGCTTAAAACTGGAAGGATATCATGTAAAACTTTTAACAACAACCCATCGTTCTATTGTGGATGAGGGTATGAAGAACGTCCATAATGATTCCTGTTATCCTGCTTTATTAGTTATTGGGCAGTTTATAGATGCCTTGAAAAGTGGTGAATATGACCCAGATAAGGTTGCACTGCTTATCACACAAACTGGTGGCGGATGTCGTGCATCGAATTATATTCATCTTCTTAGAAAGGCCCTTCAAAGAAGCGGATTTGAACGAGTGCCCGTTATCTCTTTAAACCTTTCAGGCCTGGAAAAAAATCCAGGTTTCAAATTGAACTTAACAGTTGGTAAACGACTGATTAATAGTCTTTTGTATGGTGATCTGATTATGCTACTAGCCAATCAGTGTAGGCCCTACGAAAAGTGTATTGGTGAGACAGATCGCCTTATTCAATCGTGGATTGAAAAATTGACTGAGGAGTATAAAAACCCCGCTAATTTGCATTATCGACATGTGCATGCCAATATGGAACAAATCGCATCTGATTTTGCATCAGTTACATTAAAACAAGAAAAACGCGTTCGAGTTGGTGTTGTCGGTGAAATTTATATTAAGTATGCTGCATTAGGAAATAATCAATTAGAAGATTTTTTGCAAAATGAGGGTGTTGAAACAGTTGTCCCTGGGTTATTGGATTTCCTTATTTTTAAAGTAGATAATCGATTAGAGGATTGCCGGATCTATGGGGGCAATCCATTTAAACGTCTTATTGTGTCTATCATGGAAAATTTCTTTAAGAAGAAGCAATATGATTTAATTGAGATTGTTTCAAAATATCCTAAATTCCGTGCACCGACGCCATTTGAACACATCAAAGGTCTTGTAAATGGATATTTGGGGCATGGGAATAAAATGGGAGAGGGTTGGCTGTTGACAGGAGAAATGCTGGAATTGGTTACGACCGGGACAGAAAACGTTGTTTGTACACAACCATTTGGATGCCTGCCTAATCACATTGTCGGAAAGGGTATGATCCGGAAGATCAAGGAAAATAATCCACAGGCCAATATTGTATCCATTGATTATGACCCAAGTGCGACACGAGTGAATCAGGAAAATCGAATTAAGCTTATGTTGGCAAATGCTCGTATTAATGCAGAAAAACGAGCCACAGAATCTGAAAAACAAGCGGTATCTGTTACAGTGAAACCAGAAACGGTCTCGGCTCATTGATTGCATTTCGGCACATATTCACTGATCTTTAGGTAAAGCTAATACCGCGTCCTTATGGGCGCGGTATCGTCTTTATAAGGGGAAACGGATATGTCAAATAAGAAGCACAGTACACATCATGATAAGAATTCGAAAAAGGAAAAGGCACAGGATGCGGTTTCAGAAACCTCTTCAGAAAATGAAGATGAGACCTCACAGGATACAGATGAGCTTGACCAGCGTAGCCGCGAAATCATTGAAAGCGGATCGGTCACTATGTCAGATGGCAGTTATGTCATTCACTGTTTGACGATTATCGGACAGGTTGAAGGACATTTTATTTTGCCGGCACAGAATAAAACGACAAAGTACGAGCATGTGATCCCACAGATCGTAGCAGTCGAGGAAGACCCCAGCATTGATGGCCTTCTCATTATATTAAATACAGTTGGCGGAGATGTAGAGGCGGGTCTTGCAATTGCGGAATTGATCAGTGGAATGAAAAAGCCAAATGTTTCACTAGTTCTTGGTGGTGGTCATTCAATTGGTGTACCGCTTGCTATTTGCGCACAACAGTCGTTTATCGTACCAACAGCGACAATGACTATCCACCCTGTCCGGATGAATGGAATCGTCGTTGGCGTCCCGCAAACATTGAGTTATTTTGATAAAATGCAAGATCGCATTGGAAATTTCGTCGCGCAAAATTCTCATATAGAGCCAAAACGATTTAAGGAACTCATGATGAATACAGGAGAATTAGTTTTGGATGTGGGAACGGTTCTTGAAGGAGAAGAGGCTGTGGAGGAAGGGCTCATTGATCATGTGGGAGGCCTGTCTGAGGCAGTCCGCTGTTTGCATCAGATGATTGATAAGGCCCGAAATGCAAATAAAGAACAAAAAGCCAAAATAAATACGCCTCATATAGACAAGAACCAATAATATATAATAAAGGCCGAAAAGAGTGAATAGGATATGTTATTATACACCATTGAATCTTATGACACGATTTTTGGGACAGGATTATCCAACGAAAAACAGCAGGTGCTTTCCGGAACCACCTCCGTTCATGATGGAATGGTCGAATGGGTGAAAGAAGGAAAGGAATATAAGGTTTCTCGTTTTATTTCCACGGACCCATTTGCATATCTCCGCCAAGCCTATACACCAGGAGCTCCGTGGAGGCCATAAGGTTGACATTTCAAGGTATGGAAGTTACAATTAAAAAAGAAAGAAGGAACTTTTTGTGCGTGTTCCGGCAGATGTTTTGCTGGTCTGTACATCTAAATTAAAGAAAACCCGGCGCGCTTTTGTCAGCTAAAGTTCGCGTCGGGTTTCGTGTTGCAATAAAGGAGGACAGGC
>DOXU01000177.1 GCA_003518885.1 Oscillospiraceae bacterium | reverse complement strand
CAATTTCCGCGCACGGCAATGATTTCGCTAGCATGCTCATTTAAAAGTTCTGTCACCTTTTTGGGCCCATATTCCTCTGTCAGAGGATTTCTTGCCCCATGATACAATTCATCTCCAAGAATGACCATTGAATTAGCCGGTTCACGCTCGTAAGCGTGCAAAGCTGATTCTAAATAATGTACTGAACCATGGATATCCGACATAAAGAAAATTTTCATTTTATTATAACCTCACAAAATCGTCAATCATGTAAAAGTAACACAAAATCGTCTTTCTGGTATGCCACATAGGTATTGGACGGTATTTCATGCTGGAAAATATACTTTTTGCTCAAAACAGCCACTCCATTTTCATTCTTCAAAAAAGCAGCCAAGCCACCATTTTGACAACGAAAATCATCATAAGCTTCCCCCACATAGACTTCGCTTTGCTGCCAGTTACTCGTCCCATCTGCATAAAGAATATATGCCTTTTTCCCATGTGCAGATTGTAAGTTATTATCGGTCAAAAATTGTTGAATCGGTGAAAGTGAGGTGTGGGATATAAGCGAAATCGTAATACGTGCATTTGCTCCCACAACAAAAATGGTCAAAATGATGAATAACACTCGCAATATACGATTTAGCCTATAATCACTATGTGTCCATACTCGTCCACACATCATTCCGCAGAATATGCAAAGTGGAACAACCGTTGGAATGATATACCACAAATATTTTGTGGCCGCTAAAGAAAAGAGAATAAACGGCAATAGTATCCACAGAGAAAATAGGAGCGGTTCATCATGCGGAAGTCTCTTTTTCTTTTTTGTCCAAGTGATCACGCAGAAAATTGCAAACACCGCTGACGCAAGCGCCAACAAACCAAAACCGTTCTGCAAGAATACCACACGAAAATAATAAAAGAGATCTCCGCCATGCCCTTCCAGCGGCGTTGCCGATCGCGCTAATAAATCCCGATGGATCATTTGGCGGAAAAATAACCATCCATCTGCTTGATATCGGCAAAAAAACCAAATGGCAATCGGTATAAAAGCACAGCCCAACATTCCTGCCCATACGCGTACACCAAATCGGATTAACTGTCCAGAAAAGAGCAGAAAAATTCCTGCGACAGCAAGCAAAATACAGGCATGCCAACTTTTATCCAAAAATGCAAAAGAAAAACATAATGCTGAAATCAAAACCCAATACTTGTTTTTTCGAACCTGAAACAAGGCTAACACACAACAAGTACACAAAAGGCCAAATAGAGCATCAGCATCTCCACTTCGTCCATAATGAAAATGGTAAAAAAGTGTTTGGCAAGAAAGTAACGCCGTTGTTACCAAGCAAGCAACTCGTCCATAGCGCTTCCAGACAAAAATGCTTGATATCAGTACTGTTAAAAACATAGCTAATGCAGAATAAAAGCGACGGGCAAAAATAGTCGTCCCAAATGCAGCCAAATCCGCCTCGATCGCCGCAAAGCTCAGAGGCGGCTTTAAATTCCAATAATCCGGTACATATCCATAAAGATTGACGACTTTACTACCAGTATTCCACATTTCATAAGCATTAACCCCATGCCGTGCCTCATCCCAGCTGTTAACAGCCCCATTGCCCAACTGATAAAAGGCACAAAAAGCTGCCACACATAGGAAAAAGAGTATGGCCACGATAAAAAAAATCTGCTTATTTCGCCTTGTATTCTGTAGAAAAGAATTTTGTTTCATTTTAAACATGAAATTGCAACAGCCAGAGTCTAGCCTCCATATGCACCCTTTGAAAATTAAAAGTGCAAATCAAGTTATACAAACCAGTTCTCTGCATTTGAGTATACATTATAATCATCCTATCAAAAAACCTATGCGATTTGTAAATTGCTTTTCTTGCCATCTTAATTAGGCGCGCACCATCACACATGTCTCTACATTTAATTCCTTTTTTCTCTCAAAGACAGCGGGGCCATCGATCTTTCCGTAGATTTTTCCAGCATATAACACGTAAAACCGGTCCCATATTCTGAACATGTGCAACTTTGAAAAGTACTCACTGAATCTTTCCTAATTATATCAAAAATCAAGAAATTTTCTTTCAATCGCATCCGATCTCAAAACAATAAATGTAAACTCACTCATGTCGCTCATCTTTCAATTTATTGTTGGGTATCCAGGTCCCCCGCACCTTCTGTGGCGCCGGCCTCTTTTGCCGTCTCAACGTTCTTTTGATGCTGAGCAAATGTTTCGGCAAAATAAAACTTTCCGTTTGCATCACTAACGAAGTAAAAATAATTCGTTTTATTGGGATAAAGTGCTGCGCGAATAGCATCTATCCCTGGACTGCAAATAGCCCCCGGCGTCAAGCCTTCAGAACGATAAGTATTATAAGGAGAAGACAATGCTGCATCAGACGAGGTCAAAGACTGTGTCAAATTCTTCTTTGCAAAAATTACGGTCGCGTCGGATTGCAAAAGTCTTTTCCCGTTAATTCCCGTTTTCAAGCGATTATAGAAGGTAGAAGAAACATCCGCCATCACGGTATCATCAGAAGCCTCTTTTTGTATAATAGATGCTAAAGTCACAATCTGATCCACTGTCATACCATCAGCCTTGGCCTGTGCCTGCATATTTGGTGTGAATTTTCCAGAGAAATTTGTCAACATTTTCTGTATGGCCGATTTTCCCGAAGAATTCTTCAATAATGTATAGGTATCCGGGAATAGGTATCCTGCATATTTGTAATCCCTTGACTGATTATTCGGAATTTGCGATGCAAAAGGAAAATCAAATTTGGCCGTCTTTAATGTATTCAAAAAATCTTTCTGAGAGCAAACTCCCTTTGCTTCCATAGTCTGTGCGATTTGTTGGATAGTTTGCCCTTCCGTAATAGTAACGGTTGCTTTATTCTGATTAAGACTTGGATCCGTCAGATCTTCAATGATTCCTTCGTATCCCTGCGATGGATTTACACTATACGAGCCCGACTGAAAACTATTGTACTTTCCATGATTTCTCTTGTAAAAAATTTTAAAGACAAACGGATATTGAATAACACCATCTTTTTTTAACAAGCTGGCAATTGTATCCGTATCCGCTCCTTTAGGAACTGTTATGTCAATTTGTTTATTTGTCTTTCCTAATCCATAGCGATCAATCAAAACAGAGATTACGCCGCCGGCAATCACTACCGAAATGACTAACACAATACAAATATATAGCGCCTTTCTGGGAAAACGCCGTTTGGGCTTTTCCACAGGTGCCGGCTGGCCATCTTCTACATTTACATTGTCTGTATCCTGTTCATCCGCCAGGGGTGTATTTTCCGTATTTTCTTCATTCTTCTGAACTTCTGGATTTACAGATTCCACATTTTCTTGTTTCTTAATTTCATCATTCTCTGTAGTTTCAGTTTTCGGAGCGTCTTTTGGCTGCTCATTCTTTTTATCTGGCCCATCATCTTGCTTTGACACTTCACTCTTCCCCGCCTTTATTATTTTTTAAACTTAAATAAAGCCTTTTATTCCGTATCTAAAATAAGAACAAAATCAAAGTATAAACGTTAATTTATGTAAGTTCCTTACAATCGCCAAAATTGCTTATAGGCCTGCACCAATTGTGCAAAACGCGCAAATTTACCCCTATAAAATCAAGTTTACACATCGTGATATATTATACACCATATTCC
>DOXU01000041.1:463-3291 GCA_003518885.1 Oscillospiraceae bacterium | reverse complement strand
TTGTCTGTTTGGCGGTTTGATTTATGCACTGTGCGTTTGCTGGACGCCGCCAGGAATGTTGATGAAAAATGGTATGGTTTGTTTCGGTATCGTGCCTGTGCTTTTGGTTTGCGCTGCAAGGGGGTGTTATATCGTCATTAGATTATTGTCGAGGCGCTTGCATCGAAAGGAGCCGGAATTCTACACGTTGTCTATCACCGTTGACGGTAAAACGGTTTCGGTTCCTGCATTACTGGATACGGGGAATGCTCTCCACGATCCGTTATCAGATTTACCCGTGTTAATAGCAGAGTATGCAGCAATGCATGTATTGTTTCCAAAAGAATTGCGCTCCTTTTTTAAAAAAGGAGTAAAAGATGCGTTGCCGCAACTGCATGGAACTGGTTGGGAGAGCCGTTTTCGTATGATTCCTTATGGTGGTCTCAACGGAAAAGGAGGATTGCTTCCGGCTTTTCGTCCTGATAATGTGGCGATTCCATGTGAAGGACGAATTATAAAAACAGGCGATGTGTTTGTGGCAGTGTGTAGTGGACGTTTGTGCAGTGATGGGCGTTATCGAGCTTTGTTGACGCCAGAGTTATTCCGTAAAGTGTTAGGAGATGATTCGTTTGATAATACTCCGTCTGTGCCAAAAGATCATGCGTTTCTGCATGGCAGTATTAAATAAATTCCTTTTAGATGACAATCGTCTCTATTATATCAATGGGCCGGACACTCTTCCGGCGCCTCTGGATAAAGCGGACGAGGCTGAGTGTCTACACGAGTTAGAGCAAGGAAGCCAGGCGGCCAGAGATACCTTGATTGAACATAATCTTCGTCTGGTTGTTTATATTGCCAAAAAGTTTGAAAACACAGGAATTGGCGTAGAGGATTTAGTCTCGATTGGAACAATAGGCTTGATTAAAGCAGTGAAGACCTTTTGTCCAGCGCGTGGGATTAAATTGGCGACGTACGCGTCTCGATGTATTGAAAATGAAATTCTTATGTTTTTGCGCAAAACACAAAATCGGAGAAATGAAATTTCAATTGATGAGCCTTTACATGTTGACTGGGATGGAAATGAATTGTTGCTTTCTGATGTATTGGGGACAGATGGCGATGTTGTAAATCATAAAATTGAACAGGATGTAGATAAAAATTTGCTGGAAACGGCGGTAGGGCATCTCTCAACACGAGAGCGTACCATTATGGAAATGCGATTTGGTTTGCATGGTGGAATCGGACATACACAGAAAGAAGTAGCTGATACACTAGGAATTTCGCAATCGTATATCTCGAGGCTTGAAAAACGTATTATTCAAAGATTGAAAAAAGAGATCGAGCGTGTTAGCTGAGAGTAAAAGAAAACCATGAAAACAAAGGAAAAGTTCATATTGGCATTTTTCGCTCGTATAGGAAACGTTATCTACGGCAATACTGAAAATGGAAATATTTTTCCATATCAGGAGGGTCGTGTATGCAGTTCAATAAAGTCGAAATCTGCGGAGTGAATACTTCCAAATTACAAATTCTTACTGAAGCGGAAAAAACGAGTCTGCTCAAGCGCGTGAAGCAGGGCGACCTCGCTGCAAGAGAGCAGCTGATTAGCGGAAATTTACGCTTGGTTCTAAGTGTGATTCAGCGTTTTACTAACAGAGGGGAAAACCCGGATGATTTATTTCAGGTCGGCTGTATTGGCTTGATGAAATCAATCGATAATTTCGATATTAGTCAAAATGTGCGTTTCTCAACTTATGCAGTGCCTATGATTATTGGGGAAATACGCCGTTATCTGCGTGATAATAATCCCATTCGAGTCAGTAGGTCGCTTAGGGATATTGCTTATAAAGCAATGCAATGCAAAGAACGATTGACAAATGAAACACAGAAGGAACCCACCATAGAGCAGCTTGCAAAAGAAATGAATATGCCAAAGGAAAATATCGTGTTGGCTTTAGAGTCGGTGGTGGATCCTATTTCGCTCTATGAGCCCGTTTATTCTGATGGCGGTGATACGATCTATGTCATGGATCAAATTGGGGATCGAGAGCTGGACAGTGACTGGCTGGACGAGATCACGTTAAAGGAGGCGGTAAAAGCATTGGGCGAGAGAGAAAAACGAATACTGTTTTTGCGTTTCTTCAAAGGGCATACACAAATGGAGGTTGCATCGGAGATTGGTATCTCTCAGGCACAGGTTTCCCGCCTCGAAAAAGGGGCATTAACAAAAATTAAAGGCCAGATGTAAAGCATCCTCACTGTCCACATAGCATACACTAAAAGCATTAGCCGATATTTGTCGGATAAACTGGAGGTGTTACTATGGAACTTGCCACGATTGAGGAACTCTCAGGAAAAGATGTTATTAATTTGCGTGATGGTAGTCGTCTTGGAAATGTATGTGATGTGCAAATGGACATTCATGACGGTTGTGTAAAGGCCCTAATTATCTTTGGACGTCCGAAATTTTTTGGCCTTTTTGGACGCGAGGAGGACATTTACGTACCGTGGGACAATATTGATAAATTTGGAGAGGATACAATTTTAGTTAGTTGTGAATCTTCTATTCGTCCAAACCGCCCTTCTGGAAAAAGAAAAGGCGGTTTCTTTAAATTCATGCATTGATTGCTTGCAATTATCACAGAAATATGGTATGCTATTTCTGCAAAATCACACGCATTGTGTATGCGGGGTGGTGCCTTTTTCTGTTAAAGAGAAAGGTTCCCCGGACTAGAAGGCAGTGCGGCGGTTTAACCAAAAGGAGATTATTTATATGTCATCAGTTGTTACAATGAAACAGTTGTTAGAAGCAGGCGTTCACTTTGGGCATCAGACCCGTCGTTGGAACC
>DOXU01000041.1:0-337 GCA_003518885.1 Oscillospiraceae bacterium | reverse complement strand
CGTTTCGTACGTAAACTTTCGGAAGAAGGAAATACGGTTCTGTTTGTCGGTACCAAAAAACAGGCACAGGATTCGATTCGTGAAGAGGCAGAACGCGCCGGTGCTTATTATGTCAATGCTCGTTGGCTCGGCGGTATGCTGACAAACTTCCGTACAATTCGTCGTCGAATTGATCGTCTTGCACAGCTCCGTAAAATGGAGGAAGATGGTACATTTGAACTGCTTCCCAAAAAAGAAGTTGTTAAACATAAACTTGAAATTTCAAAATTGGAAAAATACTTGGGCGGCATTAAAGACATGAAACGTCTGCCAGCAGCTTTGTTCATCGTTGATCCAC
>DOXU01000045.1 GCA_003518885.1 Oscillospiraceae bacterium | reverse complement strand
CATATAAACAAGGTGCAATAATCAGCAGCTTATTCGAGCAAGAATAAGATAAACCTTATTTTCATATAAATAGCAGATACTTATATCCACAAAATCCCTTTCTATATTATACCACTTTCTTATATATTGTAAATATATGTTTTGAATTATTTTACAGATGTTATTCCGCAGAAGAAGCGTGAATGCTATAAAATGATGCCGAACTTGCCTGCTGGAACGAAAAAGGTGACACGACGCGCGGATACTTTGATTTATGAGATGAGTAAATAAATGCCGTTCCAGATAATGTTTTATTTAACGGGTAGTGTAAGAAAAGTCCATTCACTGTGATTTAATTAATAAACGTAACTTTGGTATGGCGTCGTGTCTACCTAATGTTACAGAAAGATATTTCGAATTTGAAAAGGAAAAAAAGTGATCCTGTAAATTAGTCGATTGGGAAAATGGGTATCGATATTAGCGGAGCTGCAATTATGTGGATAAAATATATAAAAATTTATGGAAATATGCCCATTATTTTGGTATAATAGTACTGAAAAGAATAATGAAAGATTTTTCAAGGCTCGACCGTAAAGTACATTTGTATTCAAAAAACACGAAGGCAGTGATAAAATTTAACTAGTGTGATAAGGTTATACATGGAGGCGTTAGATGATTGGATAAAAATGACTTGTTCATCGATCGTGTGCTGTTGCGGTGTTGTGGTTTGGAAACCAAGAGGTCCGATTGTAGAATCTCATAGGGCTACGATTTTAAGGAAAAAATAGGTTGGGTATCTGCTTTTCATTTTTTAAAATAGGTAAAAGTGTAGATGACATGAAGGAGATAACATTATGAATGACAAAACAGTAGTATTAAATGCCGGCTTGGTAAATTACGATGGGAATATTGATTATTCGAAAATTGCATCCGAAGTAGTTATCTATGACGAAACGCCTGAAGATAAAATTTTAGAACGAGTTAATGGCTTTACCATTGTCATAACAAAAGAAATGAAAGTTGCAGGGAACACTATCAGAAAATTTCCTGATAGTGTAAAGATGATTTGTGAAGCCGGAACGGGATATAATAATATAGACTTGGATGCGGTACACGAAAAAGGAATTATGTTATGCAATATTCCGGCGTATAGTAGTGAACGAGTGGCACACACAGCGATTCTTTTCATTTTAAATCTGGCAAGCTCAATGCAAAAACAGATCCGTATGCTCTCAGAAGGAAACCATAATAACTTCCGTAAGCATTTGATGGTGGACCATGTTGAATTAAATGGTAAAACATTAGGGGTTATTGGCTACGGTAATATTGCAAAGAAAGTCATCAAAGTAGCACAAGCACTGGAAATGAAAATTTTGGTGTCAACCAGGACACCTAGGGCAGATATGGAGAATATTCACTTTACAACAAAAGAAGAGGTTTTCGCACAAAGTGATTTCATTTCTCTTAATTGCCCTTTAAATGAATCAACAAGGCATATGATCAATAAAGAGACTCTGGCTATGATGAAACCAACCGCTTATTTAATCAATACCGCGCGGGGGGCATTGGTTGATGAAAAGGCATTGATTGATGCATTGCAAAATCATGTTATTGCAGGCGCAGGATTAGATGTGCAAGAGATAGAGCCGTTGGATGATGCCAGTCCATTGTATACAATGGACAATGTGATCATTACCCCACATATGGGATGGCGTGGCTTAGAAACCAGAAAACGTCTAATTTCTTTGATTCAAGATAATATTAGCGCTTTTTCTAAGGGGCAGCCGATTAATAGGGTGGATTAAAAGGCAAATTTAAGCTTATATCGCGCCGTCTTATGAACATAATAGTGCATGGTCAAATTTAATTTATAATAAGGATAGCTTTTCATTCAAGGTCATTAAGGTGAACGTTCTCAGCATATTGAGATTTTTTCGCCCTAATGGCTTTTATTTTTCCCGGAATCGGGCCCGACCTTGGTGTTTATCAATGTAGCGGTGATAAAGCATGTGCCGATCAATTTGGGTTCAGGAAAAAACATAAGAGATAGATAGGCAAGGCTTGAAAGTTGCAGCCAGAAAAGAGCAGATATGTTCACGTTATTTGATGAAAATCATATTAGGATGTCCACTTTGGGTAATTATGCGACAAACAATAGCCAGAAGATTAAAAAGCGATTATCGATTTATTGCCAAGGAAAAGATCAGCAGGCCGGTACGGGCCATCCTGGATGCACATGTATATTCTGATAGCGCCTGTATGGGGAAATTGCCGCGCGTGTTGGTGTTATGTTTCTGAAGCTTCATAAGGCACGTAGAAACAGTGGCCGTGCGGTTTGTACAAGCAACGGATTTTTAACTAAAAATATGACAGAGGCGGATTGTGTAGTAGCGCTTGTGAAAATGGATCAGAGGCCAATGGAAAGAAAATAAGCGAGATGGCTTTTTCTACTCGTTGTCATAACAACATACAGATCCCATTATTCTATGATAAAATGTGGACAGTGTTTAGTGAGATGAAGAAAAATATGTCTATGATTAAATGATCGAGAGACAAGGATGACCGAGGAGTCATATTCAATGAGATCACTCCGCATTTAGCTTCTTGCATATAGAATTGGAGGATCGCCGGTTTTTTCATCAATTGAATGTGTATACGGTTGTTGTTTAAAGGAGAATTTACAATGGGAAAAGCAACGCAAGATCTTCGAAAAGAACATGATGTCATTTTGCATGTGCTAGAGGTTCTGAATAAAATGGTGCAGACTGATCATTATGATGTTGAAAGTAGGCTTCATTATTATAGTGAGGTTATTTATTTTCTCAAGACATTTTCCGATAAATGCCATCATGGCAAAGAAGAAAACTATTTATTTAAAGAACTTGTTAACAAAGGTGTCCCCAATGAAGATGGTCCAGTCGGCGTTATGCTTTACGAACACGATGAGGCGCGGGGGTTCATCGCGCAAATGAGTGAAAGTGTTGATAATAAGGATGTGGATGGGTTTAATCGTGCTGCTGCACAGTACTGTGATCTGATGCGTGCTCATATTGAGAAAGAAAATGGTATGCTCTTCGTGATAGCAGACCAGGTAATCAGTGAGCAAGAACAGGATCTGCTGTTCAAAAAATTTGAACAGCATGAAGAGAATGTTGTGGGCCATGGTGTACATGAAAAGCTGCACGCGATGATTGGCACTTGGGCAAAGGCTTTTAGTGTTGAGTAAATGGGAATATGAAAAATAATAGAATTATATGGGTATTATCGGTTTATATGGCCCATTTTATATTACTGGAATGACACTCAACAAAATAATTTGGCAGTCATGCAGACATATAAATTTCCCGTGGAAGATGGGTGGGGGGACAAGTCGTGTGGAAGTGCTGGCGGTAAATAAGCAATGGCGAAATTGTGAAGGGCTTCAGAAATTGGTAAATGTGTTTAGAATAAAATAGTGGAAATTGACGATCAAAAAAAGGGATCTATTTTTGATATAAAATAGATCCCTTTTTCATACTACGATTGAAGAGGGAATATTCCGTTTCTATAAGATTGATAA
>DOXU01000046.1 GCA_003518885.1 Oscillospiraceae bacterium | reverse complement strand
GGGTATCATCACCGTTCCGGAGAATTACATGCAGAACGGAACGCTTTGGCCTCTTGTACAGAGTCCCCTGAAGGGGCACAAATGTACGTAACATTGGAGCCCTGCTGCCATTATGGTAGAACGCCCCCTTGCACCGATGCCATTATTGAAGCCAAAATCGGGAAAGTTATAGTGGGTTCACAAGACCCGAATCCTAAAGTGGCAGGAAAAGGGGTGGCTAAACTCCGTGCGGCAGGAATACCGGTGGAAACGGGAAAGATGCGAACGGAATGTGATGCGCTCAACCCAATATTTTTTCATTATATCCAGGCACATACCCCGTATGTCGTAATGAAATATGCGATGACTGCAGATGGGAAAACGGCGGTTTCTTCCGGCAAATCACAGTGGATCACGGGGGAGGAAGCACGAGAAGATGTGCATAAATTACGTCATCGCTTGCGGGGCATTATGGTGGGCATTGGCACAGTACTGCAGGATGATCCACTTTTGACCTGTCGCATTGAAAATGGCCGAAATCCTACCCGCATTATCTGTGACAGTCGTTTACGTTTGCCATTGGATGCGAAAATTTGCCAAACGGCCAAAGAGGTTTCCACCATCGTGGCGGTAGGCTCTTTACCAGTGGAACAAGCAGACAAGGTAAAGCAATTGCAACAAATGGGGCTGCAAATTTTGCAGGTTCCAGAGAAAGCTGGCTATATCGATTTGCCCGCTCTAATGAAAGCGCTGGGACGAAAGGAACTGGACAGCATTTTGTTGGAAGGTGGGGCAGAATTGAATGCCAGTGCATTAGAAGCAGGAATCGTGCAAGAAGTATATGCTTACATTGCGCCCAAAATTTTCGGTGGGAAACGGGCAAAAACGCCAATTGGCGGGGCGGGTGTTTTGACACCGGCCGCCTGTTACCAGTTGAAGGGGCCTGAAATTGCACAAGTGGGGAACGATCTACGTTTGCATTATTTTATAAAGGGGGACAGATGATCCATGTTTACGGGAATTATTGAGGAGATCGGACAGATAGGTGCCATGCCAACTGGCAAAATGCAAATTGCAGCGCAGACGGTTTTAGAAGATGCGCAGGTTGGTGATAGTATTGCCGTGAATGGTGTCTGTCTTACTGTAACAGAGCTGGCTCCTCATTTCTTTATTGCGGATGTAATGCCCGAAACACTGCGTCGCAGTAGCTTGGGTCGTTTGCAAGTGGGAAGCACAGTGAATTTGGAACGGGCGATGCCAGCATATGGTCGATTTGGGGGGCATTTCGTCTCAGGTCATATTGACGGAGTGGGCACCATTTTGGCAATGCGTCGGGAAAAGAATGCGATTTGGATCAAAATGAAAGCGCCGGATGCTATTTTACAATTGACTGTAGAGAAGGGCTCTATTGCGATTGATGGGATTAGTTTGACTGTTGCCGTGGTGGATGAGCAGTCCTTTCAAGTATCGATCATTCCTCATACCGGTCAACAGACAACACTACTAGAAAAAAAAGAAGGCGATCTTGTCAATCTGGAGAATGATCCTATTGGCAAGTATGTACAAAAATTTTATTTTGCTGAGCGTGGCAAGATGACGGCAGCGCCCGCCGTGCAAAATAAGGAAATAACAATGGATTTTCTAAAAAGTAATGGATTTTAAAGGAGGACACCGAGATGGAATACAATACAATACCAGAGGCGCTGGAAGCCTTGCGTGCGGGAAAAATTGTGATGGCAACAGATGATAAAAACCGGGAAAATGAAGGGGATATGATTTGTGCAGCGCAGTTCGCCACGTTGGAAAATGTTAATTTTATGGCGAGCTACGCAAAGGGCCTTATTTGCATGCCGATGAGTGCAGCATATGGGCACAAATTGGGGCTGCCGCAAATGGTTGCTGAAAATACAGATAACCATAGTACAGCCTTTACAGTCTCGATTGACCATATAAGTACCACCACGGGCATTTCTGCCGAAGAACGTTCGATCACCGCTATGCAATGTGTGAATGACCAGGTAAAACCGGAAGATTTTCGCAGACCAGGGCATATGTTTCCTTTGATTGCGCGTAAAGGCGGTGTCTTGGTGCGTGGTGGACATACCGAGGCAACCGTCGATTTAATGCGCCTTGCAGGTTTAAAAGAATGTGGCCTTTGCTGCGAAATGATGGCAGAAGATGGCCGCATGATGCGTACGGCACAGTTGGAAGCTTTTGCAGAGGCACACCAACTTGTTTTTGTCACCATTCATGATCTGCAGGATTATTGTAGACGCCATGAGAAACATGTACAACGGATGGCCGACGCGAAGCTGCCGACTGAGTACGGTGATTTCAAAATTTACGGTTATGTCAATGATTTGACTGGGGAACATCATGTTGCCCTAGTAAAAGGAGAAATCGGAGATGGCAAGGATTTACTCTGTCGAGTACACTCGGAGTGTTTAACCGGAGATGTCTTTGGTTCTTTGCGGTGTGACTGTGGACAACAGCTGAAAGCAGCAATGAAGGCTATTGAAAAAGAAGGACGTGGCATTTTGCTCTATATGCGGCACGAAGGGCGCGGTATTGGCCTGATCAACAAGTTAAAAGCATACGAATTACAGGATCAGGGTTTGGATACTGTGGAGGCGAATTTGCGTCTGGGGTTTGCTCCTGATTTGCGTGAATATTGGATTGGTGCACAAATCTTGAAGGACTTGGGTGCCAAGACATTGCGTTTGCTTACCAATAATCCAAGTAAGATTTACGGCCTGGAAGGGCTGGGCTTGGAAATTATTGA
>DOXU01000194.1 GCA_003518885.1 Oscillospiraceae bacterium | reverse complement strand
AATGATGCAATGGTACCATCAATTACTGTTGGGATTGTGTAATAGGAGAAGCCGCTATGCTGACAAAAACAATCCAAAATATTCACTTTATTGAAATTCAGGACGATATTTCAGGCGCCCATTATTACGGCTGCGATCAAGAATGGTATCCTTCTAAATTGCAACGCATGGCTGGATGTGGCCCTACCGCATTTTCTACCATTCTTCAATATCTTTATGCCTCACGCAGAGATGCCATTCAATACCCACTGACTAAATCAGCCTGTGTGGAGGTAATGCGCGCGGTTTGGAAATTTATTACGTCCGGGCCTTGGGGCGTGAACACAATAGAAAAATTGCACAAAGGAGCCATGGCCTTTGCTCAAGCAAACGCCCTTTCCCTCTCTGCCCAATTGTTCAATATTCCCCACGCCAAAAGTAAACGGCCCACACTTTCTCAGGCGCTTACCTTTTTGGACACCGAACTTGCCCAAGATCGGCCCATTGCTTTTTTGAATTTACACAATGGAGAGGAAAAATCATTGGATTCTTGGCATTGGGTTGTTATTACCTCTGTCGAATACGATCCAAATACACTGGCCGCACACATTGGAATTGTGGACGAAGGTAAGCAAAAAACACTTGATTTTTCTCTTTGGTATCAAACCACGGCACGTGGTGGCGGATTAATCAGCTTCGATATGATTGACTGAAAACTTCAAGTTTCATAAAAAAAAGGCCTCCAATGGAGGCCTTTTCCTTTTATGCGAATAAAGCACGGTTTTTGATTGATAAAAATATTCTTATTTTGTTTTCTCTGTCGCCAACCGTTTTTCAAACTCTTCAAGCTGCGAACGAAGCTCGATCGGAAGTTTATTTCCAAATTTCTCATAAAATGCACGGATATCTTTTGCCTCTTGTTCCCAAAGCGCAGGGTCAACTCGAAGCAACTCTGTTAAAGTATCTTTTGTGATAGAAAGACCTTCCAATGAAATATCCTCTATTTTTGGCTCATAGCCAATTGGTGTTTTAACCGCATCCGCCTTTTCCTGGCAACGATCCAGGATCCAAAGCAAAACACGCAAGTTATCGCCAAAACCTGGCCAAATAAAGTGCCCTTCATCGTCAGTACGGAACCAGTTGACATGAAAGATTTTAGGCGGATGCTTCAAAGAGGAGCCAACATCCAACCAATGTTGCCAATAATCTCCCATATTATATCCACAAAATGGAAGCATTGCCATGGGATCACGTCGTACCACGCCAACTTTACCTTTTGCAGCAGCCGTTGTTTCCGACGCCATAGCGGAACCAACAAAGACGCCATGCTTCCAATTCAATGATTCAAAAACTAAGGGGGCAGTCTTTGCTCTTCTGCCTCCAAAAATGAATCCATCAATTGGCACGCCCTTTGGATCATTTAATTTAGGACTGATGCATGGGCAATTTCCGGCCGGCGCCGTAAAGCGACTATTTGGATGTGCACCCTTTTCTCCGGAAGACGCATCCCATTTTTCGCCCTTCCAGTTTAACGCATTCTTTGGGGCTTCGCCAAGGCCTTCCCACCAAACCGTGTTATCATCTAAGTTTTGCACCACATTCGTAAAGATTGTATTTTTCTTTGTGGTAAGCAGAGCATTTGGATTGGATTTCTCATTGGTACCAGGTGCGACACCAAAGAAACCATTCTCCGGATTTACCGCCCACAGACGGCCATCTTCCCCTACCCGCAGCCAAGCGATATCATCGCCCACTGTCCAAACTTTATATCCCTTTTTACGGAAATGCTCTGGCGGAATCATCATGGCCAGGTTTGTTTTACCGCAGGCAGATGGAAATGCCGCACAGAGATAATGGATCTCTCCCTGTGGATTTTCAATGCCTACAATAACCATATGTTCGGCCAACCAGCCTTCTTTTCGACCTAAATTGGAGGCAATACGCAAAGCAAAGCATTTTTTCCCCAAAAGAACATTTCCGCCATAGCCAGAGTTAATACTCCAAATGGTGTTATCTTCTGGAAAATGGCATATGTAGCGGTTCTCTTCAGAAAGTTCTGCTGTGCTATGCAGACCGCGGATAAACTCTTTGCTTTGGCCCAGCTGATCAAGCACCTTTTGGCCCATACGCGTCATAATATTCATGCTTAAAACTACATAAATACTATCCGTAAGCTCGATTCCGATTTTGGAGAACGGAGAACCAAGTGTTCCCATAGAATAGGGACTGATATACATGGTTCTGCCATGCATGGAACCTTCAAACAATTTCTCTAATTTGCTATAAGCATCTTTGGGCGCCATCCAATGATTAGTTGGTCCGGCGTCTTCTTCCCGTTCACTACAGATGAACGTCCTGCCTTCTACACGCGCTACGTCGTTCACTGCTGAACGATGCAAATAGCACCCAGGAAGTTTTTCTTGATTCAGCTGAATCATCTCACCGGCCGCGACTGCCTCTTTACGCAGTGCTTCCAGCTGTG
Organism: Oscillospiraceae bacterium; assembly: GCA_003518885.1. Taxonomy (GTDB): domain Bacteria; phylum Bacillota; class Clostridia; order Oscillospirales; family Ethanoligenentaceae; genus Ethanoligenens. The sequence continues at coordinate 329 of DOXU01000194.1, read as the reverse complement.
GTTCACTGCCATCAATCAGGACAACCTTATCCGGCTCTGTTAAAGCGATCGCCTTATTCACCCATTCGGAAAGATACGCGTTGGATATTTTCGCGTTTACCTGATTCTTGAGTTCATTCACAGTCATGATTTTACCTCTTTTCAATGTGCGTCCATGCCATATTATACAGGGTAAGCGCAGTTTTGTAAATTATTTTAGGACAAAATGCCCATTATACACAAAATAATGGGGCGAATTTTGAGGGGGAAAAGGGGGACCTTTGTGAAATCCCCCCGAAATTTTAACGAATCAAAGGTAAATAGGCGCCATATCCCTCATATAACATATC
>DOXU01000002.1 GCA_003518885.1 Oscillospiraceae bacterium | reverse complement strand
ATAATTAACTTTTAATAACCTCATTAACAGTTGACAAATAATTCAAAATACGATATATTAGGACAAGGACTTGCAAGAATTGACAAGATTAAAGCTAATTGGGAGGGAATTATATCATGAAATCCACAGGGATTGTTCGGAAAGTAGATGAATTGGGAAGGATCGTATTACCAATCGAGCTTCGCCGTACACTTGAAATATCGGAGAAAGACGCCTTAGAAATCTACGTAGATGGCGATGCAGTTGTACTTAAAAAATACGAACCTTCTTGCATCTTCTGCGGCAACGCAAAAGATGTCGTTAATTTTAAAGGCAGAAATATTTGCCCAGCATGTATTAAAGAATTAGCTGACAGATAAAACCTTACATATTAATTGTAAAATAAAAAGACTTCCTGAAACAGGAAGTCTTTTTATTTTAATTTTTTATAGCGTCTCAGTTCCCGCAAATGCCGGAAAAAATCCTGCAATAGTGCTCCACACTCTTCTTTCATTACACCACCTACCACTGATGGATGGTGGTTAAATCGACATGCAAATAGATCAATAACAGAACCAGCCACTCCTGCCTTAGGATCAAATGCTCCGAAAACAACGCGATCCAATCGTGCATTAATAATGGCACCTGCACACATTGGGCACGGTTCCAATGTGACATAAAGTGTGCATCCCGACAGTCTCCAACTCTTAAGACTTTTGCAAGCCTCTCCTATTGCCTCAATTTCTGCGTGCGCAAGAGCACTTTTCTCTACCTCGCGACGATTTCTTCCAGTGGAAACAATGGCTCCATCTTTAATGATAACCGCGCCGATCGGGACCTCGCCGTCAACTACAGCAAGCTCTGCCTGTTCAAGAGCCACATTCATCCACTGCATATCATCTGAAACCATGCCACTATTGTCTAAATGCTTCATCATACAATTCGAAGTGAGAGGAGGCATACAACCACTAGCACAATGATGCAAACCAACATTCCCAAAGAAGAAATCGCTTTCTTTAACAAAAACGAAATTGGCAATGGTGTATACCATTTTTCTAAGAAATGTTTACGTTGCGCTGATTGCCTTCGTAAAAGAAAAAATGTTGAGACGCTGATGGCAAAAAGCATAATGCCTAGTCCCATGTAGAAAACGCCGCCTATCGCATTTCCATGATAGATAGATAAATAACTAACAATCGTAGAAACGAGATTGACAAAGGCATGCATGATTACCGTAGCCCAAATCGATTTAAACTCTAATACGAAAAAGCCTAATGCCAAACCCGTGCAAAACGCTAACGGAAATTGATTTAGATTCCCATGAATTAAGCCAAATAAAAGAGCCGAAACGAGTATGGCGAGCCCATTTCCGAAACGGCGCAGACTATGCAGAATCACACCACGAAATATAAATTCTTCACAGATTGGTGCCACAATACAGAAAAAGATAAGATACAGCACCATAGGAGCCAACCGGGTTGGTGGCGTAAAATCAGGTGAATTGACGCTAAGATGCAAAAAAGATAAAGCCGCAGCTAAATATGTTATTAAAATTTCTGCAATAAATGAAACTGCGAGGGTGAAAATGATCCCCATTGGCAGCCAACGAATATTATGAATACGGTGTATAGGAATAACTTCTTTTGGTTTCCGCCGTAAAAAAAACAACATTAAAATAAACGGAATAAACATATAAGAAAAATAACAAATGATATTTTGAACAATCCCTAAGACAGTATCGTAATGTCCAAAATCACTCATGTTTTTAGACATATTGGCGCCCGTAAGATTTCCTTGGAAAAACATTTGAATAAAGCTTACAACAATGGCAATAACGATTTCCGCAACAACAGCAACCACTTGTTGTGAAAGCAGTGACCATCCAATAATATTGGATGTACTGCGAAGCTGTTTTACAAATCCAATCAGTCGACCAACTTCATGTGAATCCGGGTCCAAATCTTCTACTAGTTTCCATTCCTTGTTTTTCCGCACGCCAAACCTCCACCTAGCATTTACCGTGATTTTATAACGACCATTCCATTAAAGTTTTCTTTTTAAATAGGAAAATAATAACCTAATTCAATATTAGATTAAACCGCTTCAATTATACGTTTGTTCCAAGAGGATGTCAATTGACCCCTGTTTATTTACCATCCTCATCCATGAATGATGGATAATATGTAGCAGATTGCCAAATGGCAATCTGCAAGTAAACTGTTTAAGAATTTTTCATTTTATTATCTGCACCGGCGATAAACATTTGTACGTGGGAATCTTCCACAACAATCATCATCGTCATAACGGCACGGATTGCGGCGGCAATCGTAACGATCACGACGGTCAAAATCATCATAATACCGACGTCTACGACGGCATGGACGATTATTATTACCACAACAACAAGCCAACGGAATTAATATCCACCACCAAAACATATCACTTCACCTCCTGAAATCAGTTTATGCAATCCTCTCTCAAAATGTTCTTTTTCTTCTACCTACTTTCTTACTCAGAAGACACGCCAAAATAGCACTTGCGTTTTGGCTCGCATTCTGGTATAATATGAGTGTTGTGCGCGACGGAGAATGCACCGCCGCGCTTTTATCTTTTTGTTTATAAATAAGGAGGCGCGGATAGATGGCTAAATGTGATATTTGCGGTAAAGGCCTAACATTCGGGATTAAAGTATCCCATTCTCACCGGCGTTCCAACCGGACTTATCAGCCAAATGTGAAACGTGTGAAGGCAATCGTAAAAGGGACACCAAAGCACATTCACGTATGTACGAGATGCCTGCGGTCCAATAAAGTAGTCCGCGCTGTTTGATTTACAATAGAACAGCAGCTTTATATTGACTTTATTTCTACCGTTTAAATCCGGAAACAATAACTATGTAGTTATTGTTTCCGGATTTTTTATTTCATCTTTATTATGAAATCTACTACCATCGTTCTAATAAATACCCACTTGAATTTAAATTTGTAATGTTTTATACTGAAATATGTAATTATGGTTTATATTTTTATTCCTTGATGACAGTATTTGAAATGGAACTGTACATCATAAGCCAATATATCCTTACGAGCCGTAATTACTCATAAACTGCTTTGATTCTTTGCAACAGAGACGGTTTATTACATCTGGAGATTATCTTGTCTTTTTCGTTTGCAAAGATTTCTAACTTTTACAGGTTGGACGGCGAGAAAGACTTTTTTTAGGTTTGATTTATCATTGAATCATCAACCACAACCACTTTTTTACACAGAAAGGATCCTCTTATATGAATAAAAAATGTACCGCACAATCATTATTAACAAAAAAGATTAATCACGAGAAAATTTCCATGCTTACATCTTATGACTACTCAATGGCCAAAATCGTCGATCAGGCTGGAATTGATGTCATTTTAGTTGGAGACTCGCTGGGAATGGTCATACAGGGCCATGACTCCACTCTACCGGTATCTGTTAATGACATGGTTTATCATTGCCGCTGTGTATCTAAAGGAATTAAACATGCATTACTCGTAGGGGATTTGCCCTTTCTCTCATATCATATCAGTACAGAGGAAGCAGTCCGGAATGCGGGAAAAATAATACAGGAAGGTAGAGCAACCGCAGTTAAATTAGAGGGTGGTAAAAATGTTGCTGATTGTATTCAAGCAATAACACGTGCACAAATCCCCGTTATGGGGCACATCGGTTTAACTCCTCAATCAGTAAATGTATTTGGTGGTTTCAAAGTACAAGGAAAAAGTACTGAGGCCGCCAAGGCATTGATAGAGGATGCTTTGGCCGTAGAAAACGCCGGAGCCTTCGCCATTGTACTAGAATGCGTACCAGAGGAA
>DOXU01000270.1 GCA_003518885.1 Oscillospiraceae bacterium | reverse complement strand
ATTTACTTCATCATAGCCGAATTGTGTGAAAAATGATAGATTAATTATCAACAATTCGTACGAGGAGATTCTTTCAATTAAAATTTAGGGAAGACAAAAGCAGTGAAGAAACAAAATTTTCTTCACTGCTTTTGCTAGATGATGTTTTTTATTTTAAATAGATTTTACATAAAAATACAACACCCAATCTAATTGAAATTTGTGGTCTGACAAATTAGATGCGTACAGGCAAATTTTCTGTAATAACAAAATCGCCAACTTGTACGGGTGAACGTTGATTGATTCCGTGATAATCGCTTCCCCCGGTGAGGCAAAGGTGGTATTCTTCACAGAGCTGCTGGACGGTTAACATATCTTTTTTATTGTTATCTGGGTGACGATATTCTACACCAGACAGGCCAAATGGAATCAATTCACGGATTAACGCAAAATTTTTCTGTTGTCCTGGGTGTGCCAAAATGGCCAAACCACCGGCATTTCGGATGGAACGCACAGCATCACGTGCGTCAAGATAATCCATATCGAAATCACAAATACCTCCATTTTTGAAATATTGGAGATAAAAAGCACCAAACATATCTTGAGCATATCCATTGAGTACAAGCCAGGTCATAATGTGTTGTTTGTAAATACAGTTGTGACCGCTTGCCAAGGACTCAATGTCTATAGGAATGCCCTGTGCTTTAAGAATTTCGATTTGGCGCAAACTGTTAGCATGACGACGTGCCCGTGTGGTAGCACATAGCTGGCAAAGCTCACGTGTTTCATGCATATAATAGCCTAGAATATGCGCTTTTACGCCAGTTTCATGATCGATCGCAGAAAACTCAAGGCCAGGAAGAATCGTAATGTTCGCCCTTTCTCCGGCCGCTACCGCAGCTGCGTTGTGTAATAGCATATCATGATCAGTGATGGCTATGTGGGTTAATTTTGCATTTTTGGCCATCAGGATTAACTGTTCTACCGTAGCACTGCCATCTGAGGCGGTAGAATGCATATGTAAATCAGCTCGAATCATTATTCCAACACCTTTTCCATTTTCCCATCCTGTAGACGATAGACCTCGTCACAAACACCGTCCATGAATGCCAGATCATGAAAAATACCCAACATACTGGTGCCATTTCCTTTTAGAGAGAGCAGGAGGTCTTTCACCAGCAATTTGGTTTGATCATCCAATGAAGCTGTTGGCTCATCCAGTAATAGCAGGCGGGGCTTTTTTACCATTGCATGAGCAAGGTTGAGGCGTAAACGTTCGCCTCCCGAAAATGTGTTGGGGTAAATATCCCAGAGGGAGGTGGGAAGGCGAAAATAAGCAAGCATTTCAGTGGCCCGTTTTTTCGCATCTTCAGGGGTTGCACCCACAGAGAGCAGAGCGGTTTCTACATGTTCACGTGCTGTTACACGTGGCATAATATTTAGAAATTGAGAAACGTACCCAATTTCTTGTTGGCGCAGGGATAGAATATGGCGCTCGTCTGTCACAGCCAGATCTACGCGGCCAAATTGCGCGGATTGGAACCAAATATTTCCGGCTGTAGGTAAATAGGTGCGATAGATGCAACGCAGAACGGTCGATTTCCCTGCACCAGAGCGTCCTACAATTCCAATGAAGGCACCCTCACGGAGCGCGAAATTTACATCGTCACAACTTTTAATGTGCTTTTCTGCATGGTGGATGATGAATTCTTTCTTTAAATTTTTAATTTCTAAGAGATTCAATTGATTCCCTCCCTTGCACCTGCGTAGCATAACATGGAAACAGGCTGACCGTGCAGTAATACATTGTGGATAATAGGGCAATGGTCTATTAGGGCAATACAGAGTAAATCTGCTCGTTTTCCGGGGGAAATCGTGCCCACTTGTGCAGCAATGCCCATAGCGGCGGCGGGATTGGCTGTCGTCAGGCGCATTGCTTTCCAAAGTGGCAATCCTTCGCTTTGCCACAGTTTAAAGACGGCATGAAGCATAGCTGCCGGATAATAATCCGAACAGAGAATATCCACGGCGTTTGCTAGAACACCCTCGCATGCAGACAAGTTCCCGGTGTGAGATTTACCGCGAAGCACATTTGGGGCACCTGCTACCGTGAACATACCGCGGGCCTTGGCGGCCTGGGCTACTTCTAATGTGATGGGAAATTCGCTGATATTTATTCCAAACTCTTGGTTCGTTTTCAATTTTTCAACGGTGTCATCGTCGTGTGAGGCCACGGGAATATGATTTTCCTGTGCCACTTTTGCCAGTTTGCATAAATCATCAAAGGCAACCTTTTGTTTGGTCTGGTGATGAGCAATCAGTTTTTGAAATTCGTCCTCTGTCATCTGTCCGTCGGCGTATCCCATTATTTGCTGATGATACTGTTCCAAGTCTTTGTATTGTCCTTGTCCCGGTGTATGGTCGGTAAAAGAGAGTGACTGTATGCCTCTTTTTTTTACGAGATCCAGGATAAAGGGAAGAGCAGATACATTTTCAATCTCATAACGAAGGTGAATGCGGTGATTGATGAGGTGTTGCTCCATATTGGTGTTTTTGATTAATACGGCGAGTTTTTTAAAATTGGGGAGCGTGCGGACCGCATTTTTGCCGAAAGTATTGTCGGTGTAAAGAGAGATGGCATGGTACATGGTTGTAATGCCTTGGTTGATTAGTTGTTTCTCAGCTTCACGTAGGGCAATGCCGAAATCGATCACCGTATTTGGACGGGGTTGAATGAGCTGTTCAATCATATCAGAATGGGTATCAATAAAGCCAGGTGATACATAGCCACCTTGTGCATCGATTTCAAACCGATCACCAGCATATTGCCGTTCATCCACGATATCCGTGATTGTGCCCTCATCTATCAGGATCACTTTGTCTTTGGCAGCACTGTCTTCCAAAAGAATGGTTCCGTTACGAATGGCTATCTTCATGGTTAGCCTCCTGTTTATAATAAAGAGTAGACAAGGGTTTGTGTGTAGGGGTGTTGTGGATCATCGAGAATTTGATCGGTTAATCCACTCTCTATAATTTGTCCATCCAACATGACTACTGTACGGTCGGCCAACATGCGAATGACGGAGAGATCATGCGAGACAAGCAGGATGGAAATGTGATATTCTTGACGGATTCGTTTGATCAGGTCAAGCACCTTGGCCTGCACAGAAAGATCGAGGCCGGTGGTGACTTCATCCAACAACAGTACAGAGGGATTGTTTGCCAGTGCCTTGGAGATTTGCACGCGTTGTTGCATTCCGCCTGAAAAATGACGAGGTGTTTCCGCCATGCGAGCGGGGGAGATGTCTACTGCATTTAATAATGTGTGTACACGGGCGTCCATTTTCTCCACATTGCGATAACCGGCAGCCAACATTTTTTCGGCAATGTTCCCTGCCGCTGAAAAATCCATTCGTAGACCCAGCATTGGATTTTGATAAACCATCCCCAGAATGTCATTTCGGATAGAACGCTTTTCTTTGCGATTTTGTGTGAAGATATCTTCATGACCTTCGTGGTAGGCGCGTAAGTAAGCATGGCCGTCGGTCACATCATGATCAAAATACAAG
>DOXU01000101.1 GCA_003518885.1 Oscillospiraceae bacterium | reverse complement strand
ACCCCGATTGTCTTTGAAGGTCTGCGGAGGCTTGAATATCGCGGCTATGATTCTGCAGGTATTGCGACGTTAGTTGATGGTCATATTAAACGTCGCCGGGCTGCGGGTAAACTGGATACTCTTGGCCGCCTGCTGGAAAAACAACCTCTGTCAGGTAAGACCGGAATTGGTCATACTCGTTGGGCCACGCATGGTGCACCGACAGTCTGTAATGCGCATCCACATAGCACAGAGCACGTCGCAATTGTCCATAATGGCATTATTGAAAATTTTGAAGTACTGCGCCGAGAATTGGAAGCTGTAGGGCAGATTTTCGAGACGCAAACGGACAGCGAGACTATTGCTCTGATGGTGCATTACTATCTGGTGCAAGGTCTTGCTCCGAGAGACGCAGTTCTCAAGACGTTGAATCGCCTCGAAGGTGCCTATGCCATCGTCATGATTTTTGCGAACCATGAAGGTTTGATGATTGGTGCGTGTCACAATGCCCCGTTGGTTGTAGGGTATGGGGATGGAGAAATGTTCCTTGGCTCCGATTCCCTCGCTCTCGCCCCGCTTACCCGTCGCATTACGTATATGGAAGACGGAGACTGTGTGGTGATTACCCCCGCAGGGGCTGACTTCATGACGTTTGATGGTAGACCTGTGACCCGTAAGAAGCAGATAACAGCACAGGCCGTAGGTTCTATCGGCAAAGATGGTTATCGACATTATATGGAAAAGGAACTCCACGAGCATCCTCTAGTCATCGGCCAGACGCTTCAACGTCTGGTGGACCCTGCCAGTCGCAGCGTCATACTACCGAAGATGCCGTGTGATCTGGCTTCCGTACCGCGTGCGGTCATTACCGCTTGCGGCTCGGCTTTTTATGCAGGTATGATCGGACGATACTGGTTGGAAGAGACTGCCCGCTTGCCGGTGGATATAGATATTGCCAGTGAGATGCGTTACCGTAATCCGCCTCTGGATGCTGGCTCTCTTGGCTTGCTGATTTCCCAGTCTGGGGAGACGGCAGATACATTGGCTGCCCTACGCGGTTTGCGAGAGAAAGACGTGCATATCTTCTCTGTGCTTAATGTAGAGCACAGCACTATGGCGCGCGAAAGTGCCGTTGTACTAGGCACTGCGGCCGGACCAGAAATTTCTGTGGCTTCAACTAAGGCTTTTACGGCGCAACTAACCGTCCTCGCCTGCCTGACCATCGCAATTGCCCGTGCGCGTGGAACGCTGAGTAAACAAGGTGAGCACGTTCTAGTTACAGCTTTGCTGGATTTGCCCAGCCGCGTTGCGGAAGTGTTTGCGCAGGTTGAGGCAATTCGTCTCATTGCTCGGGTTGTTGCGGAAGCACAGGATGTAGTTTATCTCGGGCGCGGAAGCATGTTCCCGGTTGCCATGGAAGGCGCTCTGAAACTCAAGGAGATTACCTACATCCATGCGGAAGCTTATGCTGCGGGTGAAATGAAGCATGGGCCAATTTCCCTAATCGACAAGACAGTTCCGATTGTCGCTAGCTTACCTTTTACCCAGCTTTTTGATAAGACGCTGTCCAATTTGCAGGAAGCCAAGGCACGCGGAGGCCGTTTACTGATTTTTGCTGACACCAAAAATGCTGAGCGTGTATCTGCTATTGCGGAACATATGGTTGTGCTGCCCTATGTGCATGATTTTGTAGCACCTATCCTGCAAGCGATTCCACTGCAAATGCTTGCATATGAGGTTGCCGTTCTTAAAGGTACTGATGTGGACCAGCCACGTAATTTGGCGAAATCTGTTTCGGTAGAATAAAAGAAATATCATTAAAAAACATTCAGCTGTATATGCTTCCGATATGAACAGAAACCGCCCATCCCTTTAACCATCTAGTAGTTGTTTAATCAATGCAAACTGCTGGCATAAAAAAAAGTAGTAATAAAATGTTAGAGATAGACATACTAATTATATCAAAAAATATTAAAAATTATATAGGAGATTGTATAAAATCGTGTGTTGCTCACGAAGGAAATATAAAGAAAAATATATACGTAATAGATGATGGTTCATCTGATGGAACAAAAGAGTTAATTTTATCTATCTTAGAAAATTTTGAAAACGATATTGTATTTCTAGAAACCAAATCAATAGGGGCCGCTCGGGTTCGAAACTTGTTTCTCGATAATTATGCTAAATCTGAGTTTGTAACTTTTATAGATGGAGATGATTTTATTTCCTCTAAAAATCTTGAGAATATACTTCATACCATGCGTATGATGAATGTGGATTTCAGTTGTCCACGAGTTTTATCATTTGATGAACAATTAAATTCAGTGATGACTCATGATTCTCATAATTTAAGGCAAGACATATGCGGTGAAAGATATTTTTTATGTACAAATTCAAAATTTGAGCCAAGACTTCTAAGTCTAGAAACGTCAATGTGTATGAGAATATTTAGGTTGAATTTCTTAAATGAGAATAATATAAGATTTGATACCATTGATTTTTGTGAAGATATTTTCCCATCAAGGAAATGTTTTATTATTGCTAAATCGATATTGTTAATTAATTCACCTTATTACTACTATAGAACAGGAAGATCGGGACAAAGAACTTCATTGGTAAGTGAGAAGTCTATAGATTTTTTAATTTCTTTGAAGAAATCTGTAGATTTTGCTAAAAAATATAATGTAACTAATGAGCAAGGCGGTTGGATGTTATATAAATTATGTTTATCATCTATTTGGACGAGGAATTTGCTTCCTTTGCACTCTATGAACTCGTATATAGAAGAGATAAATAAATACTTTGATGAAATCCCTAAGGAATGGTGGGTGGTAATTTCGAAAATACCAAATTTACAAAATAATATTTATTTTTTATCTCAAGTTTACACATCAAACTATACTTTAAATACAAAATTGAGATGTCTTTTAGATCAAAAATTAAGTGTATTGGATAAAATAAAACAGAAAATAAAGATTGGAGTGCGATAAAATGAAGAAAAAAATTGTTTTCCCCAAAGGTATTGCTATTCTTTTTGAATGTGGAATATTGGATTCAGTTGTGTCATTGGCAAATAATAATAAGAAATTTTATTATTACTCAGAGTTTGGGAAAAGAAAAAAAATACACGATATAAAACCAGATGAAGTTTATGATTATAAAATTCTTTCAACATGCCTTGTTTTTTGTGAAACAGTTGATGAT
>DOXU01000195.1 GCA_003518885.1 Oscillospiraceae bacterium | reverse complement strand
GAATTAAAGGGAACAAATACAATTGTCAGTTATCCAGTATTTTTACTTTCTGGCCTTTTGTTTTGGAACTTTTTTTCGGAAGCAACCAACTTGGCAATGGGATCGATTGTTCAAAACTTCAATTTAATTACAAAAGTGTACATGCCAAAGTATATCTTCCCGGTTTCAAGAGTCCTTTCTAGTGCAATTAACTTTGTATTCTCTTTAGTTGCGTTGTATGCGATTATTCTCTTCAGCCCAATACATGTCACTTGGTTGCATGTTTTCTTGCCACTTGACATGGCTTATCTTCTGATTTTTGCAATAGGTCTGTCGCTGGTTCTTTCAGCTATTACTGTTTTTTTCCGCGATATGTTCTATATTTATGGCGTGCTTTTAACAGCGTGGATGTATTTAACGCCTATCATGTATCCTATTCAAGTTATCCAGAATAGTCGATACAATTGGTTTATGATGCCGCTGATGAAGATCAACCCGATGTACTATTATGTGAATTATGCAAGAGAAATTATTATGAATGGAAATCTTCCTAATTTGCATGCTAATATGGTTTGTTTGGGTGCATCTTTAGTTATGTTAGCTATTGGTCTGTTATTTTTCCGTTGGAAACAAGATAAATTCATTTATCATATCTGACAAGCCAACGATGTGCTGTCAAATATTTGCCATGGAGGGGTTCCATTGATTAAGGTCGAGAATGTGTCTATGCGGTTCAATCTTGGAAAAGATAGAGTGGACACATTAAAAGAATTTATAATCCGTTCTTTAAAACGCGATCTTTCGAAGGCGGATGAATTTTGGGCGTTGAGTGATATCTCATTTGAGGTACCAAAGGGTGAAGTAATGGGCCTAGTTGGTACCAATGGTGCCGGGAAGAGTACTTTGCTTAAAGTGATTTCTGGTGTAATGAAACCAACATCCGGGAAAGTCACGTTAAATGGAAGCGTTGCACCAATGATTGAATTGGGTGCAGGGTTCGATATGGAACTGACAGCGAGAGAGAATGTTTTTCTTAATGGCGCTATTTTGGGTTATAGAAAAGATTTTCTTGAAGACAAATACCAAGAAATCGTGGATTTTTCGGAATTACACAGCTTTATGGAAGTTCCTGTTCGGAACTTCTCTTCAGGTATGGTGGCAAGGTTAGCCTTCTCTATTGCTACGTTGGTAGCACCTCAAATTTTGATTGTGGATGAGATTCTTTCGGTCGGAGATCCCCCATTTCAACAGAAAAGTAAGAATAAAATGTTGGAAATGATCAAAGGCGGGGCGACGGTGGTTTTTGTTTCGCATTCTATGAATGATATCCAAAACTTATGTACAAAAGTGATGTGGTTGGATCATGGCCATGCAAAGATGTGTGGCGATGTGGAACCTGTTCTGGATGCATATGCGGATTTCTGCCATATTGATCGATCCAAAGATAGGAAGAGAATAGACAGATAAATGAATGCCATGGTAAGAGTTGAAAAATCAACACTTTGTATGAAGACTATCCCTGACGGTGTACGACCTCGGCAATGCTTTGTTTGGAATTCTATAGGTGGGTTGATGAATAGGTATACCCATTTGGAATTGCATTCGATAAAATGTAAAGTTTTTCAATTTATTCTTTTGCATCATTTGCTTTGTTTCTTAAAAAAACTGGATATAAACGCCAGCAAAAGGACTTTTATTAAATCAAGTGCTTGTGGATTCAATGTGATTTCCTATGAACACTTGTTTTCTTTTTGCGATAAAGCACAAACTAAGCTTGGTTGAACAGTAATAAAAAGATGAGTAAAGAAAAGACTAATGGAAGTAGCCGCCGAAGGTATGCTGCTGCTTTAGATTGTTTTGGGTTTAACCTGGATTGATGTTTGATTTTGATAATTTTTGAAGAATAGAAGAGAGCATAAAAATTTGAATACGGTGAATTATGTATGAGTGTAGATATTGTTGTTCCAATTTATAATGCGTATATGGATGTAAAAGCTTGCGTTGAAAGTGTTTTGCGTTATACAGATGCAGAAAAATTCCGGTTGGTTTTAGTGAATGACTGTAGTACAGATGAACGAATATCGGTGTATTTGCAATCGCTTTCCATGTCTAATATTCTGGTTTTGAAAAATGAGACCAATCAAGGATTTGTATATTCGGTTAACCGCGGCATGAAGGCATCTGACACCGCAGATGTAATCCTGCTAAATAGTGATACGGAAGTGTCTCCTAATTGGTTAGAACGGCTTTCTGTCTGTGCACAACATGATCCGCGTATTGCAACAGTTACACCTTTTACAAATTCGGGGGCCATTTGTTCTTTACCGAATTTTTGCGAGGATAATGCACTCCCAGTGGGATTTTCAGTTGAACGTTATGCTGAGCTGATTTCGGCTGTATACTTGCGTCAGTATCCCCACATTCCGACAGATGTCGGTTTTTGTATGTATATTCGTCGTACTGTACTTTCACAAATTGGACCTTTTGATGAGAAAACGTTTAGTAAAGGCTATGGGGAAGAAAACGATTTTTGTTATCGTGCTCTGCAAGCAGGGTATCGAAATGTATTGTGTGATGACGTTTTCAT
>DOXU01000244.1 GCA_003518885.1 Oscillospiraceae bacterium | reverse complement strand
CCCTGAAGAAAGACGAAATTTGGAAGATGTTGAAAGGCAAAGATGAAAATGTCTGAAAAAGCGTGGACTATTGATCAAAGTAAGGCAATCGAAGCACGTGGAGGTTCATTGTTGATCTCTGCTGCCGCAGGAAGCGGGAAAACAGCTGTGCTTGTGGAGCGAATTCTTCAGCGTATTACTGACGTGGAGGATCCCTGTGATATAGATTCTCTTCTCGTGGTCACTTTTACGAATGCGGCAGCGGCAGAAATGCGTGCGCGTCTTGGAAAACGTATTCAGGAGCTTTTTGAGCAGAAACCAGAAGATACCAATCTACGTAGGCAGCAAATTCTATTACAACATGCCCACATTAGCACGATACATGCCTTTTGTATTGAGTTGATTCGGGCACATTTTGAAAAATTAAATATTCCACCGGATTTCCGCATTGCTGAGGAACAGGAGACGGAATCTCTATTTGAAGAGACTTTAAATGAACTGTTAGAAGAGGAGAATGCGACTCAAAGTGATGAGTTCTATGAATTGAGCCGCACGTTGGGTGCAGGGCGGGATGATTTTCGTTTGGTGGATACCATTCGGCGATTATTTGATTTTTTGCAGTCTTTACCGAATCCAGATGAATGGCTAGATGAGCAAAATGCAAAATTTTCTGCAAATCTGTCGGTAACGGAGACTGTTTGGGGAGAGGAGGCTCTCTCTTACATCGCAGAGACATTACGAGGAATAGTAGACTCATTACAATCGGGTCTTGATGCTATGATGGGGTGTGAGCCATTAGAGAAGGCGTATGCACCTGCTTTCCTAAAATTGAAAACGCAGGTAGAGAGTGCACTTGGTATACTTAAAGGCAATGATTGGGACGAACTGTGCGAGGCAGTGCAGCATATCGAAAATGCACGATTAGGTTCAGCGCGGAAGCTGGAGGACACCTTTTTGCGTGAGCGGCTAAAAGCGATAAAAAAGGCTGCTCAAACACAGCTTAATGTACTAGCGGAAGGCCTCTTAAATGGTAGAAATGCTGATTTTCAACAAGACATGAATAAACTTCGGCCAATTGTACGTATATTGAGCCAGCTTGTAAAAAAATTACGAAATCGCTTTTTTAAGGCAAAAATAGATAAAGGAATGCTTGATTTCGGTGACTTAGAGCACTTGGCATTGCAATTATTGAAAGAGCCAGATGGGAATATTACCGAGACGGCAAAATTAGTTTCCTCACAATTTTGTGAAGTATTAGTGGATGAGTATCAGGATGTAAATCCATTACAGGATGCTTTATTTACGGCCGTTTCTAGGGACGGAGCAAATTTGTGTATGGTAGGGGACGTTAAGCAAAGCATTTACCGTTTTCGCCGCGCCACTCCTGAACTCTTTCTAAAGAAAAAAGAAACATCCAGCCCATACGATGGAAGGCATTTTCCTGCCCGTATCATTTTGGGAAAGAATTTCAGAAGTAGAGCGGGTATAGTTGATGCTGTTAATTTTGCATTTGGTCAATTGATGTCCTATCCGTTTGGAGGAATCGATTATAAAAAAGAGGATTATATGACCGCTGCCGCATCGTATTTTGAGAAGCCGGTGGAAAATGCAGATTTTGAAATGACACTTTTAGAAACAGATGGCTATCCAGGGAACGAGGATAATGCGGTTCTAGAGGCACGTTACATTGCGCAAACAATCAGAAAGATGATGGAAATGGGTCAGATGGTTCAAGGTGAGGATGGGCCACGTCCCTTGCGCTATCGGGATATTTGTATTTTGCTAAGAAGTGCAAATAGGTTATCTCAAACTTTTTTGGATGCATTAAAGCAAGAAGGATTGCCCGGATTTGCAGAGGTGACAGGAGGATATCTCTCTTCTTATGAAGTAGAAGTTATTCTCTCGCTCATAAGGCTGCTTGATAATCCATTACAAGATATTCCACTTCTTTCTGTCATGTTGTCGCCAATTTTTGGATTTTCCCCTGATGATATCGCGGCTCTCAGATTAGCTTATCCGAAAGGAAATTTATATCTTGCAATATTGGAAGAAGGCAAAAAAGGAAATGAACGGTTTCACAAATTTTTAGAGCAGATTGGCGAATTGAGGCAGTTAGCCTCTGTACTGCCATCAGATCGTTTGATTTTACGCGTCTATGAGCAGACAGGGGCATTGTCTATCTTTTCGGCTATGCCCAACGGAGAAATGCGGCGTTCCAATTTGCGTTTGTTGCTTGATTACGCGCGTAATTTTGAATCGACGGGGTATCATACACTTTCCGATTTTATCCGATATATCAATCAGATTGCGCAGAACGGTGATTTACAACGGGCCTCTTCTGTTACAGAGGAGGCGGATACTGTGCGAATTATGAGTATTCACAAAGCAAAGGGGCTTGAGTTTCCAGTTTGTATTTTGGCCGGATGCGGCAGACGATTCAATCGTGCCGATATACAGCCGGGTATGCTTTTTCATCCAAAGTTTGGATTTGGAGGCTATATTCGAGATCCTTCTCTTTGCTGCCATTTTAATACGCTTCCCCGTGAAGTAGTGCGTATCGAGACGGAACATGATGC
>DOXU01000022.1 GCA_003518885.1 Oscillospiraceae bacterium | reverse complement strand
AGCATACTCATCTGTCAAGGCTTTATTATTGCTTTTATTTAAAAAATTGAATATAACCTCTTCCTGTCCAAATTTAGGCCCAAAAGGCATTAGGGCACATTTTCCCACATATAATTCCATCAGCTATAAAAAAGGGGGCACAGATATTGGGTAATATTTTGGGAACACTTTCCGCTGCACTTTGGGGTGCTCCTCTACTTCTTGCACTATTTGGAACACATCTCTTTTTAACTGTCAGACTTTCTGGCATTCAACGTTACACCGCAAAGGCAATCCGATTTTCCGTTACAAAGGAAAAGGGCGCCACCGGTGAAATATCACCTTTTTCTGCCCTTACAACTGCACTGGCGGCCACACTGGGAACCGGCAACATTGTCGGTGTAGCCACGGCTGTCGCAGCAGGAGGGCCTGGAGCTGTCTTTTGGATGTGGATATCCGGTGTTTTGGGCATGTCCACTAAATATACAGAATCCCTACTGTCCGTCAAATACCGTGTAAAAACCAAGAATGGTTATTGCGGAGGTCCCATGTATGTCATGGAGAAGGCACTGCATGCCCGTCCATTGGGGTGTGTCTTTGCCCTTTTCACCGCGCTAGCCGCTTTAGGCGTTGGAGCTTCCGTACAATCCAACTCCATTTCCGCCCTATTCAAGGACACTTTTCATATTTCCCCTATTATCAGTGGACTCGTTGTTGCTTTCCTTGCCGGTTCTGTTCTCTTGGGCGGCATTAAAAGTATTTCAAAAGTTTGCACCCTCATTATTCCAATCGCCGGCGCCCTCTATATCTTTAGCAATCTATTTATCCTTTTTATTGGCTGGAAAACCATCCCAGCGAGTATTGCTCTGATTTTTCACGATGCATTCTCCGGCCATGCCGCCGTTGGCGGTTTTACAGGAGCTGCCATGAAAGAGGCCATACGATTTGGCATCTCTCGCGGTCTTTTTTCCAATGAGGCTGGTCTTGGTTCTTCTCCTATTGTGGATGCAGCTGCACAATGTCGTACGCCAGTCAGGCAAGCCTTGATCGCTTCAACCGGCGTCTTTTGGGATACCGTCGTTTTGGCTGCTTTGACCGGTCTCATGCTGGTCAACTCCGGCCTTTGGTGTAAGGGACTGAACGGTGGCGCACTCACTAGCGCCGTTTTTGCTTCCATTCCCATATGTGGACCCGCAATGCTCGCGATTTCTCTTTTTACATTTGCTTTTGCCACCTGCATTGGATGGTCCTATTATGCAGAAAAAGCAGTAGAATACCTATGGGGCACACGCGCAATTCGCCCTTATCAATACCTCTATGTCTTGGCTATATTCTTAGGAGGCATTCTTTCTGTAAAGTCCGTCTGGGATTTCTCCGATATTGCTAACGCACTAATGACTATTCCTAACCTTGCAACCATTCTAGTACTAAATGGTGTCGCCGTGCGAGAAACCCTTAAAGAACGTAGACATGGTATTTTAGCCCGTAAATAGTAGAAACAGCCTTCACCATTTTTAAATAAGACAAAAGCCGGTAGGTGGATTCACCACACCGGCTTTTTTATCAAGATAAAAATATATAGTCAAAATTCAAGAGCCACATCATCTATCACAAGGACATGCACCCATACAAATAGCATCCAAACTCATATTGCAAACAAAGCAATTTACTACTTTACTCCGAAATGCCAGCCGCCTCAGATACACCGGCCACTTCACAAATAACATTGAATACATTGCTAGCACCACCACGTGCTGGGCTGCTACGCATTTGCTCTACATACTGTTCCCGGTGGTCATAAACGCGCTGTACTGTGCGCAAAAAAGCTGCTGGCATCATATCCATACCGCTCTCATCTGTCTCCATCAGCAATTCGCCAAATCCCTGCTTTTTGAAAGAGCGGCCATTTACGATCTGATCGCCTCGACTGGCCTTACGAGAATAAGGAATGATGACCATTGGCTTTTGCAGGGCCAGCAATTCAAATAGGCTGGTGGATCCTCCACGTGTGATAACCAAATCCGCCATGGCAAAGATATCCGGCAATTCTTCCGAAATATAAGCAAATTGGCGATATCCTGGTGTTCCCTCCAATTTTGTATCCAGATTGCCTTTTCCGCACAGATGACAAATTTGGAACGTCTTTAGCAAGTCGGGTAAACAGCGACGAACCATTGCATTAATAAAAGCGGCCCCTTGGCTTCCACCTGTAATGACTAACACAGGTTTATCCGAAGAGAACCCACAAAATTGCAATCCCTTTTCCTTTTGGCCGTGTAAAAGCTCTTCCCTGATGGGAAGTCCTGTAAGCACACCCTTCTCTGAAGGGAGCGCCGTACCCGTTTCAGGAAATGTATAGCAGACTTTTTTGGCGAATGGTACACTAATACGATTTGCCAAACCAATTGTGCTATCGGATTCATGCGTGACAACAGGAACACCACAAAGTTTGGCCGCCCACACCACTGGACTGGAAACAAAACCGCCTTTGCTGAAAAGCACATCAGGTTTAATGCGGTGCATTAATGAAATTGCTTCTGTAAAGCCAGCACCAATTCGGAATAGATCTGTAAAGTTCTTGAAGTCCGCATAGCGACGTAACTTGCCTCCTTTGATTCCATAAAAAGGAACACCGGTTGGGCGAATGAGACCTTCTTCCATTCCGTTTTTTAGTCCAATATAAGAAACATCAAATCCCGCTGTCCGCAAAAGTGGCAGAATGGCAAGATTAGGCGTAATGTGCCCCGCTGTTCCTCCGCCTGTCAAGATGATTTTTTTCAAAATGCTCCCCCATCCTCTCACGTTTATTGCTATATTTCAATATATGCTTTTATCTGGAGAGTTTATCTGCAAGATACAATCCGTTAGCTGAAGCCTGTGCAAGTGATCGGGTAAATCCAGCGCCATCGCCAATGGCATAAATCTTCTTATGCCCCTTTAATTCAAAATCCTCTGCTTCTGGGCGCGCAGAATAATATTTACACTCAATACCATAGAGTAGGGTATCGTAATTAGAAGTCCCCGGCGCAATAGAATCCAATGCATGCAAAGTTTCCAGAATGTCATCCAACTGGCGTTTTGGCATACAAAGACTCAGATCCCCTGCTACCGCATTTAAGGTCGGACGCGTTGTGCACTGCTGCAAACGTTTGGGATCGGTCCGCCTGCCTTGTTCCAGATCTCCCAGGCGCTGTACCAAGACGCTATCTCCGCTGATTAAATTAGCCAAACTTGCCACATGTTTCGCGTAGGCAATTGGTTCTTTAAATGGATCGGTAAAACGCATGGTGGTCAGAAGGGCAAAATTCGAATTTTCAGATTTTTTGGCCGGATCGCGATAGGCATGCCCGTTAACGGTAAGAATACCGCCTGTATTCTCTGTGACCACATTGCCTCTCTCGTTAAAACAGAACATCCGTGTCACATCACCGTATCCTTCGCTGCGATACCAGATTTTGGGCTCATAGATCTTTTTAGAAAAATGATCCCATAATATAGCCGGTAATTCAACGCGAACGCCAACATCAACCTGATTACTCTGCATTCTCACTTTATTACTTTTACACCATTTTGTGAAAAATCCACTGCCTGCGCGTCCTACTGCAAAAATAACGCGATCGGCTTTGTACGTTTTTTCCCCATCTGGCATATGCACTTTAATGTTATGTGTATCAGCATCCACATCTTGCACATCTGCACGGGTAATGATGGTACATCTTTTTCTAAGTGCTTCCACCATACGACCCATTGTTTCCAAATTAGCATCTGTCCCGAGATGTTTCACTACGGCCTGCTGCATGTGCAAATCATGCTCTAAACAGACTCTTTTTAATTCATCATTGGGCTGAAAACGCTCTGTCGTTGCCCCAAAAGAAACCAGAATTTTGTCCGCTTGTTCAATATAAGAAACAACGGTATCATTCGGCATAAACTCCGGCAACCATCCACCATATTCGTGTGAAATAATATACTTGCCATCAGAAAATGCCCCTGCACCGGCAAGCCCCTCCATAATTGCACAGGATGGGCAATGCACACATTTTGGGGATTTTCCCGCCACAATTGGGCAACGTCTATCTTTTAGATCGGCTCCCTTTTCAAAAATAACCACAGAAGCATCCGGACATTTTTCGGTCAAACGCCAGGCGCACATCAAGCCGCCAATCCCGCCACCAACAATAGCAATATCATATTGTTCCTGTAACATTAACCTGTTCCTCCTACAACTGTACAACATGTCAAAGCGCTAACTGTTACTGTACAGTAATTTTATTTTTACGACTAGACAAGTTCCAGACAAAACATGTTTTAATACAAAAGCAGCCTGCCTGCACACAGAGAAAAGGACGCGACAGCAATTTGCGTGTCGTGTCCTTTTATATATCTTTCGAAAGAACGTTTGCTGTCTAACTCACTTACGAAGTGAGAGTTTTTTCAAGATGGCACGATAGCGCTCCACGTCTTTTTTCATCAGATAGTTCAACAAATTGCGACGATGACCGACCATTTTCAGAAGACCACGACGGGAATGATGATCCTTTTTATGAACTTTCAAATGTTCTGTCAAACCATTAATCCGTGCTGTAAGAACGGCAATCTGGACCTCTGGCGAACCGGTATCTTTCTCGTGAATCCGGTTGTCTGCAATAATTGCTTGTTTTTCTTCACTTTTAATCATGAATATACACCCCTGTTTCTCATTCACCAATGGCCTGGTCGCGGGTTCAATAAAACATTTCACAGGGTAATCGCCCGCAACTACGCAATGGTATTTCATAAATCTTGCACCATAGTATACCACATTTCTCCGCCTCTTGTAAAGTCGAGACTTTTGTTTTTGCTCTATTGCACAAGTAAATCAATTGGTTTATAATAACAAGCGTACTCATGGCAAAGTAGATGGTCGTGCGTTAAGTGCCAGTTGGACGGGAAGTTGCCACTGGACGAAAAATCCGTATGAGGATTTGCGGTACGGCTGTCGCATTCCGTTGCCACATTCAAGGGATCTCTCTTCATGTGGCGGAACCATTTGGAGAGGAGATTATTTTGAAAATTTCAACAAGAAAACTTGTGACCCTTGCACTATTTGTTGCGCTTGGGGTCATATTTGCACGCTTTTTATCGTTTCAAACACCAATTTTGCGGATTGGTCTTGCATTCATCC
>DOXU01000167.1 GCA_003518885.1 Oscillospiraceae bacterium | reverse complement strand
AACTATGAGACGATAGATGTCAGCTTTCGGAATAACGTTGGTTTCTTGGATGACCTCTGCACCACGTTGGCTGTAAGAGGGTATCCCCAACTTAAGAACACCCTTGCAATGGTCATTAACTGCTCGGCTAGGTTTGGCATATACCCATCCTCTTGCGACATCTACGCCAACGGCGTATGGTTTTCCCTCGAGTTCGGCCATGCGAATGTTTCCGAATTCTGGGTTGTTGAAAAATTGCAGTTCGTTCATGTGGTACTCCTCCCTACCAGGACGGCTCAAAGTTGAGCTGAGCAAATTGGCCTTAAGCGATTTGGTTTATTGGTCGGCAGAATAGATCATCGAATTCACACCCATACAAATTCATCAACTTTTTGATGTCGGTGAGTGAAAATTCAGTCACTCCATTTTTTCGCCGCCTAAAATAATCCACACTGTGATCTAGGCATTCGGCAACGTACTCATCATCGTGTCCATTCATAGCCATCTTTGCGGCAAGCCCAGGGAATAATGGCGATTTAATTTGTCTCATTTTTACCTCCTTTAGCGTATATTGCGCTTGCTATGTTTATATTATAGCGCATATTACACTAATGTCAAGTGTTTTTAACGTATTTTACGCTATTTATTTAACAATTTGTATTTACAATAGCGCATTCCGCATTTATAATATGTATATAGGAGTTGATTGCGTGAAGCCGAATAAAGATTCTATTGATTTTGGAAATAAATTACGCGAGTTGCGAGCCAAAAAGGATATGAGCCAAGCAAACGTTGCTGAATTACTTGGAATTGGACAAACAACATATGCAGGATATGAAAATGGAAAACGCAACGCAACTGTTTCTACAATTAATATGTTTTCAAAATTCTACAATGTAAATCCAAACTACTTGCTTGGAATGGAAAAACATGTGGAATCAGTCCCAGTGTCGCCCCCCCACTACACCGATCTGACCACAGACAACCGTAAGGTAGTGGACTCTGTTAGCCAAACACTGTACGAGCAGCAGGGTAAGTAAGAGAGGCAGGAAATGAATCTTATGGTAATCTCATGGACGGACATAGCTCAAACGGCTGCTGCCATTGGTTCGGCTGCCGCTGCTATCGTTGCCCTTGTTATCTCGGTAAAAACGTTGAAGCAAAATAGTAGGATGATTGAAGAAGCTTCCCGTCCGTATATCACAATTTCATTTGATTCTGAAGTCATAAGTGGGCAAGATTCTTTCTTTATTATCAAAAACTTTGGCAAATCCTCTGCAAGAATTACAAAGTTTGAGTATAATGAGATTTTGAAAACCACTAAACAGAGAGATCCGGTTTACAATGAACAGTTTGATCTTGTTAAAGGAATAACCCTTGCCCCAGGTCAAAAGAAGATACTATATTACAATGTGGCTAAGATACCCAACAGGCCACCTTTTGATTTTACAATTGGGTATACATCTGGCAAGAGAGAATATTCTGATAAATTCACTCTCGATTCTAGAAATTATCTACATATTCCTCAGCTGCGTGCTCATCCAGAAAAGAAACAAGATGAGATGCCGATTTTAATTGAGGTTATGCAAGAGATATTAACCAAAATGCCCTAAATATTTTGCACCGTGGAACAATAATGCTTAGTGCATCCATCTTTGCCGTTCCCCTCCTGCCTTGTCAACTAACTCTTCAACGTCTTTAAATTCATTACTTTCTTTTATGTAGTGCCACATTGCTCCAGTGATACACAGCGAAACATTATTGGGTCTTTCATTCAGAAAATTGGTCATGATATTTACACCTGGATACACCAATATATGTGGATCACCAAGCAAAGAACTTGGCACTCTATCCGGGATATCCATTCCGAGTTCTTCCCTAATGAAGTTTATCTCTCGTTGCTTTTGACCAATCAAATCAAGGAGGCTTTCGACTTCTGCGCTTTCTTGGATGTGCCACCATGTTATAGCATCTATATCCAATGCAGCACTAATAGCTTTATTTTCAGCATATGTAATGCTGATATCTATACCACTTTTCATATATGCGTTCCTCCTCAAACTTTCTCCTCCATAAAACGTTCTTCAAGCTCATAGATGGTCTGTTTGAAGATGTTTTTTACAGCACGAATGGTAAAGCCTTTTCCTTTTATGGTGTTAATAAGTTCATCTGGTACTCCTTTCTCCACACCGTCACAGCTTAGTCTGTGGCGATTTGTTGCCCATTTCTCTTCAATCACGGGACGGGATGCAAAGTAAAACGACTGAAAGAGCAAGCACGATAATGCTCAATATGAGTTTACCCATGGTTGTTTTCTCCTTCTTATGACAACAATTCAAGAATCCTTGCCTTACCCATCTCGTTATACAGAAAGGTATTGACTGTGCGGGCACTGTGTGGGGACTTATTCATTACCCACATGCCAAACTCATCCGTTTTTAGATGGTTAGCTATAGCAACACGCCCCACTTTGTTTGCTGTCACGTGGGCTGAATTGGCGACCTCTGTAGCAGTGTACAGTTTGCCAGTCTCTGGGCTTTCCCCTGCACGGATACCAGTGATCTGCTCCAAGACGTTTGCCCCAAAGGTTTCCGCTGCTAATGCAGAGGCACCACGGTTGTCCGCATTCTTCATAAAGAATTTGATGGCGCGCATTTTCGCGTTCAAGCTCATGGCTTCGGCACGAGTTTTGGCGGCTTCTGCTTTTAGCCTTGCAATGGCGTCCGGCGATTCCTTCACGGCCTTGCGCATTTGGAAATAGCCGTCTACAAGCATGTCATACTTTTCCCATGCTAGGTCATCTTCAAGGATCTTCAAAAGTTTGGCGTAGCCGCGTTCCGATAGTATGTAAATGTTAGTGGAACGGTTTACGGCGTTTTGGGTGTAGATTTCGTTATCAATCAAATTGATAACGAATTCTGTACTTTCGTGGTCGGTTTGGCCGACCTCGGGCAATACATCTTTTGCATCGATAATATCTACGCCATCTTTGAACCGTTTACGATTACGATTAATAAGCAGATTAACATGTTTAAGCTCCTTGCCGTGAATCTTCGCAATCTCTTTAACTAACATAGAGGGTTTACCTTCACCGAACCCACCTTCTACTTCGTGGAATTTCATACCGGCTACGTTGGTGTAGCCTTTTACGGTTAGTTGTGTATTCATGTGTTCCTCCATATTTGCTTTTAACGTTTTAAGCGGTATTGTTTGGTAAAAAAATAAGATCATCGTATCGAACGGAATATAGCCTTTCAATTTCCGGTATTTTTTTAATACTCGGATATGACTTGCCACGTTCCCAATTACTTACGACATCTTTGCTTACGTGTAAAAGGCTGCCTGCCTCACGCTGTG
>DOXU01000155.1 GCA_003518885.1 Oscillospiraceae bacterium | reverse complement strand
CACATGAAATGTATACACCTCTTATTCTATTAAGCTTTTACCAAATAAATGTGATCAAAGTCTAAAAAGTAAATCGGAATAAACAGGTACTGGCCAGATTGTTGCGGGAACGATTGGTTCAGCAGCATCAATATCTACGCGCAGACTCTTCATATCAGGAAGTACCTTATCACAGTAGGCTGTTGCACAATCTAGGCTTTCAAGAGCAGCAGCGGCCTTTGTATCTGCTTTCAAGGTATCTGCTTTGGCTTGAATGGCCTCTGCCAAAGATACGATTTTGGCAAGTTTATCTGCAATAGGTTGGCTGGAGGTGCCAGCCGCTTTAAGAGAAGCGACTGTTGCAGACAACTCTGTGATAAACCGATAGATAGCCGGTAGCAACTGTCGGGAAGTCATATCGACCAATGTAAGTGCTTCGACGTTGATTGTTTTAGAATAGTTACTAAGGAATGATTCATAGCGTGAATCAAGCTCGACTGCATTTAAAACATGATGTTTTTCAAACACTTTACGATTTTTGTCTGCCTTTAAGGCTTTAAGGGCGACGACCGTATTGCTCATGTTTGGAAGGCCACGTTTTTTGGCTTCAGCAACCCATTCATCAGAATAGTTATTCCCGTTGAAAACCACACGGCTGTGAGCCTTAAAAATCTTGGAGGCCAGTGCCAGTACAGCCTTTTTAGGATCAGTAGACTTTTCTAACTCGTTGGCAATATCGCTCAGGGCTTCTGCAACGGCGGTGTTCAGTGTGAAGGTAGGATCCGCGATATTGGCTGCAGAACCACACATGCGGAATTCAAACCGATTTCCGGTGAAGGCAAATGGTGAGGTACGGTTACGATCCGTACGATCTTCGGTAATGACAGGTAAAATGTCCACACCAAGATTGGGAGTTGGTGCAACAGAACAAGCAAAGGACTTGCCGTTTTCAATAGCATCAATGAGTCCCTTTAATTCTTTGCCAACAAAGACGGAAAGGATAGCAGGGGGGGCCTCATTAGCGCCTAAACGGTGGTCATTGCCTGCACTAGCAACGGAAAGGCGTAGCAAATCAGCATATTCATCAACCGCTTTAATTACAGCTGCTAGAAAGACAATAAACTGAGGATTCTTGTAAGGATCCTTGGTTGGATCCAAGAGGTTCTCCCCGTCATCCGTTGTAAGCGACCAGTTAATATGTTTACCGCTTCCATTTACACCTTCAAATGGTTTTTCGTGGACAAGAGCAGCCAGACCATGTCTTTCAGCAATTCTCTTGAGCAGTTCCATCACCAAAGCATTGTGATCGACGGCAACATTGGCTGTATCAAAAATCAAGGCAATTTCGTGCTGCCCTGGTGCAACTTCGTTATGTTTGGTTTTCGCAGTGATCCCGAGCTTCCAGAGCTCAGTGTCCAGTTCTTTCATAAAGGCGATAATTTTGGTACGCAAAATGCCAAAATACTGATCGTCTAATTCCTGGCCCTTAGGCGATGGTGCGCCAAATAATGTGCGACCAGCCAGGCGTAAATCAAGACGTTGATTGAAATACTCGCGGCTGACAATGAAGTACTCCTGCTCCGGTCCAACCGTGGCAGTTACTTTTTTAGCAGGATTGCCTAATGCAGCGAGTACGCGGCGCGCTTGTTTGTCCAGTGCCTGGCAAGAACGAAGGAGAGGCGCTTTTCTATCCAAAATTTCGCCTGTATAGGAGAAGAAAGCAGTTGGAATGAAAAGGGTGCTGTCCTTAACGAAAACAGGGGAGCTTGGATCCCAAGCAGTATATCCTCTAGCAGCGGCTGTTTCACGCAGTCCACCTGATGGGAAGGAAGAGGCATCTGGTTCACCCCGCATCAGTTCTTTCCCGGAAAAGGATAAAATGACTTTACCATCTTGGGTTGGGGCGATAAAAGCATCAAGTTTTGCGGCCGTGGAATCAATAAGTGGCATAAACCAGTGTGCAAAATGTGTTGCACCTAAAGAAACTGCCCATTCTTTTACAACAGCGGCAATTTCATCTGCGATAGCCAGATCCAAAGGCTCGCCTAATTCGGTTGTTGCTTTTAAACTTTTATATGTAGCTTTAGACAGACGTGTTTTTGCAACAGCATCTGTGAAGACGTATTGACCAAAAATATCAGCCGGCGTCGGTACATTCTCGTTTCCCATCATGAAACCTCCTTGAATTAAAAACGAATGAGCAATAAAAAAAGACGTATACAGCAAACTGCCGTAAAACGCCTTTGTTTTACAGTTAAAAAACCCGTTTTGAAAATTTTATCACACACGGGCATGCAATGCAATACTTTTTCCCGATATCCTAAAGAAAAATAAGCAGTAATATAGTGGAAAAAACCGAAATAAGGTTTTACCAGAAAAACGAAAAAGTCAAGGGGTGAGTCTGCCAGTATCTCGTGGAAAGAGGGATGCTTCCCTTACATTTTTCAGCCCCAAGAGTTTCATCGTAAGGCGCTCAAGTCCCATGCCAATTCCACCGTGAGGGGGCATACCGTATTTATGAATCATCAAGTAAGAAGCAAAGTCGGCAGGGTCTAACCCCATCCGGTTAATTTTTTCTACCTGTTCATTGTAATCATGAATACGCTGTCCACCAGTGGTAACTTCCAAGCCACGGAAAAGCAAATCGAAACTTAAGGCGAAACGATCATCATGAGGATCGTCCATTGCATAGAACGGACGCTTTGCGGCTGGAAAATGTGTGATGAACAAGAAATCACTGTTGTATTTCTTTTTAGCAAGATCGCAAAGTGCAACCTCATCATCAGGATCCAAATCCCATTTGTTGACCTTTTTCCCCTTGGTGCCAAGCAGATCTCTTGCTTCCAGGAAAGTAAGAGCAGGAATTTGATCAATCACAGGAGCTTCTGCTTTCCAGGAAGCTAATTCTTTTGCACAGTGTTCCTTAACATAGGCAAACAGATGCTTAAGCATAGCAGTTTGCATGGCCATAACATCTTCCATACCCTGAATAAAGCCCATTTCAAAGTCTAAACCAACATATTCATTTAGGTGGCGAGATGTGTTATGTTTTTCCGCCCGGAAGACTGGCCCAATTTCAAAAACACGGTCAAAAACGCCGACCATTGCCTGTTTATAAAATTGTGGACTTTGTGTTAAATAGGCCTTGGTGTCAAAATAATCAAGGCGGAAGATGTTGGCACCTCCCTCTGCTCCTGCATTAACAATTTTAGGTGTGTGTACTTGTGTAAAACCATCTTTTCGCAGATATCGGCGAAGCCGTCGGCAATCGCTTCCTGCACTTTAAAAATTGCACGTTGCCGTGGATTGCGCAGTGTTAGTGGGCGATAATCCAGATTGGTATCAATATTCAGCCCAAGATATTTTTTGTTGATGGCAAATGGATATTCTTCCGCTGGGGAAGAGATTAAGGTGATTTTGGCAATATGAATTTCAAATCCGTTTTCGGCGCGCTCCTCGGGAATGGATTCTCCTGTGATTTCTACACAGCAGCCCTCCGTCAGCCCCTCTAGTGAGGCGTCCGTTTTGGATGGATTATAAACACATTGCACGACAAAAGAGCCTGTACGGAGGATAACGAAAGAAAAATCCCCCATTTTTCGAATACTGTGAATCGAACCTTTGATACAGGCATTTTTACCAGCTTGTTTCAGGTCTTCAATCTGCACAGTTTTCTGGCCGTCTCCGCCTATTAAGGTCATACTTTCCTCTCCTTTTAAAAGGACTCGATCTATTGAACGAGTCCCTCCAATTTATCTATTTTGAATTCCA